>DMJJ01000541.1 GCA_003452185.1 Verrucomicrobiales bacterium
GCCTCCCCAACTGCCACAACATCGACTGCAACGACCGCCGATACACACGTTTTTGGGAGCGGATGGCCGGGCTCGGGCTTCCCCTCCTGGCCCACACCGGGGGCGAACACACCCTGCCGGTCGTCCGGCCCGACCTCGCCGATCCCAGGACCCTGACCCTCCCCCTGGAGTGCGGTGTCACGGTGATCGCCGCCCACTGCGCCACGCGGAGCGGATTGCGGGACCCCGACTACTTTCCCCACTTCGTTGAGATGACCCGACGACATCCCAACCTCTACGGCGATTCCAGCGCGTTCAACCTCCCGATGCGCGGAGCTCACGTGCGGGAGTGCCTTTCCAACCCGCTACGTTCCCGCATCCTCCACGGCAGCGATTTTCCAGTCCCCATCCAGGGCCTCTGGGCGTGGGTGCGCGGGCACCTCGGGTGGCGGGCCTACCGGGAGTGCGCCAGGATCCAAAACCCGTTCGAGCGGGACTATCAACTGAAGGTCGCCATGGGGTTCGAGCCGCACCACTTCACCCGGGCCCTCTCGCTCTTCCGCAACCCCTCCCTTCCCTGAAAAGTCCCCAGCCCCTCCGAAGGCCAGCCGCAACGCCAACTCGAACTCCCCTCCCGGTCGCGGTGGACGATCGATCGGGAGTGAACGGGAAAAAAAGAGAAAAAAAAACCGGGCTGCGCAGTCAGAGGATGACCGTCGCAACCCGGGGAATTTCGAATTAATACAGTAGTAGGCTTCCGTGGGTTTCCCGGGTCTGGTCTGTATCGTCCGAACCCGGAAATTCTAAAAGTGGTCTGACAAAGATCGAAAGCCTGATGTGCTCAACCCCACTGGTGGAACACGCGCCTATTTGAGCCGCATCCCCACCCCGGGTCAAGGGGGCAGGCAAACCAAACGGAAGGTATCATCCCCGTTGCGATGTGACATTAGATTGAGTGATGTTACGGTTGTGTTTCTTTAGGCCTGCTAAGTGACGGAGGCTGTTCATCCCAACGCGTTTACGGGGCGGTGGGGGGAGGAGCGACTTCGGGTTGCGCCGCTCCTGCCCGGGTGGGTAGTGTTGGCGAATGAACCGATTTGTCGCGATGAGACCGGTTATTTTGATCCTGGCGGCCTTTTTCTGGGTGGTTTCCCCTGTTTGGGCGGCGACCACGGTGCGGTTGAGGTTGCTCGCGGAGGGGTTTGTTTCCCCCACGGCGCTGGTGCCGGTGTCGGCGGCTGCGGGGCAGGTGTTGGTGGCCGACCAGCCGGGGCGGGTGAGCGTGGTGGAGCCGGACGGCACGGTGCAGGAGGAGCCGTTCTTGGACCTGCGGGGGCGGATGATCGAGCTGAAGGATGGATTTGACGAGCGCGGGTTGCTCGGGATGGCGCTGCATCCGAAGTTTTCGCAGAACGGCAAGGTGTACGTGTACTACAGCGCGCCGCGCCGGGAGGTGATGCCGACGAACTGGGATTGCACCAGCCGCCTCTCCGAGTTTCAGCTCATCAAGCCGGGCGGGGCGCTCGTGGTGAACCCCGCGTCGGAACGGGTGTTGCTGGAGATCGACAAGCCCTGGTTCAACCACAACGGGGGGTGTCTCGCCTTCGGCCCGGACGGGTTTCTATACCTCTCGACCGGCGACGGCGGGAACGGCAACGGGACGGGGCGTGGGCATTCCCCGATCAGCAACGGCCAGGACCTGACGACGCTGCTTGGCAAGGTGCTCCGGATCGATGTCGATGGCGGCTCCCCCTATCGGATTCCCTCCGACAATCCGTATGCAAAGCGGGGAGGCCGGCCGGAGATCTTCGCCTATGGGTTTCGCAACCCGTGGCGAATGAGTTTCGACCGGGGTGGCGCGCATGAGCTGTTCGTGGGGGACATCGGGCAGGACCAGTACGAGGAGGTGGATATCGTGGTCAAAGGGGGGAACTATGGTTGGTTTCTGCGGGAGGGGCGTCATTGCTTCAACCCCGAGGATCCGAAAAACGCGCCGGCCGCCTGCCCGACCACCGGGGCGGATGGAAAGCCGCTCATCGATCCGATCCTGGAGTACAAGAACCCGAACCGTTTCATGAACGACCCCGAGGCGGGCGGCATCAGCGTCATGGGGGGGTATGTCTATCGTGGCAAGCTGATCCCCGCGTTTGCGGGCAAGTATGTGTTCGGCGATTGGTCGAAGAGCTGGGGAGTCCCGATGGGGATGGTCTTTCTTGCGACGCGTCCCGAGGCGGGCAAGGGGGCTTTGGGGTGGGTGCGGGAGACGCTCAAGGTCGAGATGGAGGAGGGGGGAGCCTTCAAGGGGTATATCACCGGGTTTGGCGAGGATGCCTCCGGGGAGCTTTATCTCTTTACCAATGCCAGCAACGGCCTCGTCGGCAGGACAGGCAAGGTGTACAAGCTGGTCGGGGGTCAGTAGCAGCAGACCCGCCGGGCGAGGGGCGTCAGCCGCCGCGGGCCGTGGGGGGCTTCGGTTCGGCGGCGTCGATCCAGGCTTCGATCAAGGGGAGGTCCTCCGGCAGGGTGACTTTCGGGTTGGGAGCACGGGAGGGAACGAGCTGGACCGGCTGGCCGATCAGCTCACAGGCCGCGGTGTCGTCCGTGACCCGGGCTCCCTGGCGGCGCACCTCGGCGAGGGCGCGTCGAAGGATCGGGACCTGGAAGGTCTGCGGGGTCTGGACCGACCAGAGCCGCGAGCGGTCGAGATGCCGCGCGATCGTGGCCCCGTCGCAGGACTCCTTGATCGTGTCCGTGACGGGCTGCGCGGCGACGGCGGCTCCATGGGCCCGCGCCGCGGCGATACACCCGGTGATGAGCTCGGGGGCGACGCATGGGCGGGCGCCGTCGTGGATCAGGACCACCTGCGCCGCGGGGGAAATTGCTTCCAGCCCGTTCCAGACCGAGTCCTGTCGCTCGGCCCCCCCGTGGGCGAGGCGGTACGGCTTGGTCGCCCCGATCTGGCGGCCCAGCTCCTCGAAGGCCTGCTCCAGCCCCGGGCGCACCACGAGCACCACCTCGTCCACCCCGGAATGGCGGTCGAACCGCCGCCAGGCATGTCCGACCACCGGCAGGCCGCGGATCTCGAGGAAGAGCTTGTCCCTGTCCGGGCCAAACCGGGTGCCCCGTCCTGCGGCAACGATCACTGCGGAAGTCATGAGTTGAGGAGGGTCTTGGGGGTGTGGGTGGGAGAGGCCTGGCCGTGGCTCAGGAGACCGTTGGGCGCCAATCGAGGACATTGAGTTGCACGTGTGTGGTGCCGTTGTACTCGTTGAGCTTCGGGGCAAACGCAAGGTCAAACGTCCCCACGGGGAGCGGGAGGTCTCCGGCTCCCCACCAGATCGCCTCGACCGGCTGGGCTCCCGGCTGGGTGATCCAGAGCTTGGCATGCTTGCGATCCGCCCCGATCCGCTGGAGCGGACGATGATGCATGCACCCGCGGCACCAGAGCTGGACGGCGGGGTTTCCCATGCCGGTTTGCTGCAGCCGGCCCAGCTCCTCGATCCGGTCGCGGGTCAAGTCCCGCACCCGCACCTCGGCGTCGAGGCGCAGCCGGGGCTGAAGCTGCTCCGGCGTCAGGGTGCGGCGGGCGATCTGGTTGAGCCGCTCGCGAAGCTCGTTGACCCGGGAGGGCTGGAGGCTGAGCCCCGCTGCCATGGCGTGCCCCCCGTGTCTCACCAGGAGATCGGAACATTCCCGGAGGGCGGCCGCGAGGTCGAAGCCCTCGATGCTCCTTCCTGAACCACGCCACTCGTGGCCGTCGCCCCCGAGGACAATCGAGGGACGGTAGAATTCATGGCAGATCCGGGAAGCGACGATCCCCACCACCCCGATGTGCCAGAGCAGATCCCCCTCGATGATGACGAAATCCTCCCCGGGATCGAACCGGGTTCTGAGGCTGCCGAGCACCTGGTCGACAATGCCCCGTTCGATGGTCTGGCGCTCCCGGTTGCAGGTGTCGAGGCTCTGGGCCAGGGGGAGGGCGGTCGGGAGGTCGGGGGCCAGGAGAAGGTCGAGGGCGGCGGTGGCCGTCTCGAGTCTGCCGGCGGCGTTGAGCCGGGGAGCGAGCTGGAATCCAACCTCGTACCCCTGCACCCGCCGCTCGATCCCCGCCACCTGCATGAGGGCGAGGAGCCCGGCCCGCCGGGTGCGGTTGATCCGCTCAAGCCCCGCCGTGACAAGAATCCGGTTCTCCCCGGTGAGCGGGACCAGATCCGCAATGGTTCCCAGGGCCACGAGATCCAGGGTCCCCTTGAGGTCGACCTCCAGAGCGCCGGGGAGGTTCTCCTCGCGGGCTTGCTTCACCACCGCGTGCGCCAGCTTGAAGGCGAGCCCCGCGGAGCAGAGCTCCCGGAAGGCCGGGGCCGATCCGTCCGCGGGGGCGAGATGCGGGTTGACCAGCGCGAGGGCGGCCGGTGGCGGCGTCGAGACCTGGTGATGGTCGAGCACGATCACATCCACCCCGCGGCCCTGGAGCCACGCGATCGATTCCACGGCCGTGGATCCGCAATCGACGGCCAGAAGCAGCGGCGCCGGGTACTTCGCCAGACAGTTTTCCACCGCGGACTGGGTCAGCCCGTATCCCTCCTCCATGCGGTGAGGGAGGTAGCAATCAACCTTCCAACCCAGCCGGGTCAGGGTTTCGTAAAGCAGGGTGGTGGCGGTGACGCCGTCGACGTCGTAGTCCCCAAAGATCACGACGCCTTCGCCCCGGGACCGGGCTTCCAGGAGGCGGGTGACGGCGGCCCGAAGGTTGGGCAGCAGGAACGGATCGGCGAGGTTTCTCAGCTTCGGGTCGAGGAATTCCCGGATGGGGCCGGGCTCGCTCATGCCCCGGTTCAGCAGGCACTGGGCGAGGAGGGGGGAGACCTTCAGCTCGCGCGTGAGGAAATCCACAAGCACGGGCTGCTCCGGGGCCGTCATCCATCGAAACTTCATCGTGTGGAAAGGCCTGGCTCCGGCCACGGCCCCGCCTCCCGGGGGAAGACCGGGATGGGGTTGCAGACGGGGTGTCTTGGCGGACTCACCCGGGGAGGGTAATCGGAGGGGGGCTGGAACACAATGGGGAGTTCCCGACGGGGGAGGCCCCGGGCGGCCGCCGCGCGCGGGCTTCCCTCACTCCCGGGGCTTGCGGCCCCGGCGGGCGAGCAGCACCGAGAGGAGGATCGATCCGAGGATGATGCCGGCCACGGTGATGAGCGTGATGTTGGTCGGGATGTGGAGCCGGTTTCCCGCGATCATCCGGATCCCGATGAAGACCAGCACCAGCGACAGGCCGTACTTGAGATGGCTGAAGCAGTCGAGCGCCTCGGCCAGCAGGAAGTACAGGGAGCGAAGACCGAGGATCGCAAACACGTTCGAGGTGAAAATGATGAACGCATCCTGCGTGACCCCGAAGATCGCAGGGAGGCTGTCCGTGGCGAACACCAGGTCGGTGGTCTCCACCATGATGAGGACAATTGCCAGCGGCGTGAGGGCCAGGACGTTATCCCACCGGGCCACGAACTGCTGCCCGACATAATCCGGGGTGATGGGGCAGAATCTCCGTGCCAGGCGGATGATCGGGTTGCGCTCCGGGTGGACTCCGTCACTGTCGGTCACCAGCATCTTCACGCCGGTGAAGACCAGGAATGCCCCCAGGACCTCGAGAAGCCACTTCCACTGGGCCACCAGCAGCGAGCCGCCGCAGATCAAGGCCCCCCGCATCACGAGAGCCCCGAGGATCCCCCAAAAGAGCACCCGGTGCTGATGGCGCGTGTCGACCTGAAAGTAGCGGAAGATGAGCGCAATGACGAACACGTTGTCCATCGAGAGGGAGACCTCGACGATGTAGCCCGTGACAAACAGGGCCGCATTCTCCGCGTTCTGAAACCGGTAGATGTACCCGGCGAAGAGCATCGCCAGGCAGGCCCAGAGAAGGGTCCACCCGACGGCCTCCCGGAACCGTACCACCCGGGCGGACCGGTGAAACACCCCCAGGTCGAGGGCGAGCATCACCAGGATGCAGCAGACAAACCCCGCCCAGTGCCAGAGGCTGATGTGTGGGGCCGCAGGCATCTGCAGGCCTTTGCGTCGTGGTCGGGGTTACCCCGCGTCCCTCAGGCCCGGGCGCCGGCCGCCTCGGACTCCTGGTGGGAGACGACGGGCAGGGCCGCGGTCGGGGGACGCTGTCCCTTGTGCCAGAAGAGCACCAGGGCGCTGGCGATGTAGATGCTGGAGTAGGTGCCGGTGATGATGCCGACGAGGAACGTGAACGCGAAGTCGTTGATCGCGTTGCCGCCGAAGATGTAGAGCGACATCGTGGCCAGGAACACGGTTCCGGAGGTGATCAGCGTCCGGCTCAGGGTCTCGTTCAGGGCCTTGTTGATGACGTCCGTGAAGCTTCCGCGGACCCCCAGTTTGAGGTCCTCGCGAATACGGTCAAAGATGACGATCGTGTCGTTGATCGAGAAACCGATGATCGTGAGGATCGCCGCCACGAACGTGGCGTTGAACTCGCGGCCCACGAGGCAGTAGCACCCGATGGTCATCAGGACGTCGTGGATGACGGCGAGGACGGCCCCCGCGGCGAAGGAGAACTCATACCGGAAGGCGACGTAGACCAGGATCAGGAAGAGCGAGCCAAGAACCGCCAGGAGGGCGGTCTTCATGATCTCATCGCCAATGGTCGGCCCGACGCTGTCCAGGGCGGCCCGCGCGAACTTGGCGTTGGGGAAGTCCTTCACGAGGGCCGACTCGACCTTCATGCCGCTGTCCTTGTCGGCGGTGACACGGAGCGTCTCGAGCCCGGTGACGAGGTCGCGCTGGTACTGGACCCGCGGATCCTTGATCCCGACGGCCTTGACCGACTGGGTGATCTTCTCCTCGGTGACCTTCTCGGAGAACCGCATCACGAGGCTGTCGCCACCGGTGAAGTCGATGCCGAACTGCTTCTTCCCGAACACCAGCCCGACGAGGATGATCGCCCAGGAGAGGGCGAAGGCGATCTTCGCGTAGCGCATGAAGTTGACGTTCGGGTTCCGGATGATGTGGAGCATCGGGAGCGAGCGGAGGAGGTTCTTGGCCGTCCCGAAGTCGAAGATCAGGCGGGTGATCACCAGGGCGGTGAAGAGGCTCAGGGCGACGCCGATCAGCAGCGTGACGCCGAAGCCCTTGATCGGGCCTGTGCCGAGGACCACCAGGATCACCGCGGAGATCATCGTCGTGACGTGGGAGTCGAAGATGGTGCTGAACGCCCGGTCGTAGCCGGCGGCGATCGCCCCCTTGAGCGACTTGCCCTTGGCGAGCTCTTCCCGGATGCGCTCATAGATCAGGACGTTCGCGTCAACCGCCATGCCGATCGTCAGCACGATGCCCGCGATGCCGGGGAGGGTGAGGACGGTGGAGATTGAGCGGCTGCACATCACCCCGAAGAGGAGGACAATGTTGACGAGGAGGGCGACGTTCGCCACCGCGCCGGCCATCATGTAGTAGACCAGCATGAAGACGGCCACGGCCGCGGTGCCGTAAAGGGCCGAGCTGAGGCCGCTGCGGATGGTGTCCGCGCCGAGCGTCGGGTCGACGGCCCGCTCCTCAAGGATCGCCACCTGGGCCTCGAGAGGATTCTCAAGGGTGTTGGCCAGCTCGCGGGCCTCGTTGTAGTCGAAGTCACCGGTGATCTGGCAGCGGCCCCCCTCGATCGGGCCGTTGATCCGCGGGGCCGAGGAGAGTTCCCCGTCGAGCACGATCGCCAGCTGGTAGTAGCGCTCCCCCTTCGGGCTGTAGCGGCGGGTGATGTTGGCAAATTTCTCGGCCCCCTCGGCGTTGAGCTCGAAGTCGATCTGGGGCTGGCCCGTGACGTGGTCGCGTGCGACGTAGGCGCGGGTGACATACTTGCCGGTGAGGCCCTCTTCCGCCCCCTTGCGCACGAGATGGGGGACCAGGGTCTTGGTGCCGTCCTCGTTGCGGATCGGGAGCATCAGCTTCTCGTACCCCGGGGCGCTCAGCCCCTGGGCCAGGAGCGCCCGGCTGTCCTCGTGAACCATGCGAAACTCAAGGTAGGCGGCCTTCTCGATCTGGCGGCGCGCGCTCAGGCGGGCATCCTCCGAGAGTCCCGGGAGCTGGATCAGGATCCGGTCCTTGCCGGAGGGCTGGATCAGCGGCTCGGCGACACCGAACTTGTCGACGCGGCGTCGCAGGACCTCGATCGCCTGCTCGAGCACCTGCTCGCGGACGGTGTTGGTGGAGAGAGTGTTCGTGTTCAGGCCGATGAGGAACGAGGTCCCACCCTGAAGATCGAGCCCGAGCTTGATCTTGCCGGCCGCCTCGCGCTGAAGCTTGCCCAGGATGTAGCTGTTGGGGTTCTTCTGGGCCGTGACATCGATCCACGGGAAATAGTGGCTGATCTCGTTGGTCCCGACGGCATCGAACAGGTTCCCGTAGGTGCGCACCGAGTTCGCCTTGTCCAGCTCACGCGCCTTGGTGAGGATGTTGGTCAGCGCCGCGTCGCGCACCCGGGCGCGCTCGTCAAAATGCTGGATGAGGTTCTTGCCCGTCGGGGGGTAGATCTCGGAGACCGACCATCCAATCAGGAAGAGGATGATCAACAGCTTCCACAGGTGATTGCGATTCATGACAAAAGGGGTGTGTGAAAAACAGGATTGGGTTCGGTGTGGGATGCGGCCCTTGCGTTACGGCCTGCTCTCCGCGGGCTCAGCCCGGCGCTCGGTGACGTCCGAGACGGCTGACTTCAGGACCTCGATCTTGGTCTCCTCGGAACGAACCGACAGCGTCTTTTCCCGGATGTTGACGATCGTCCCGACGATTCCGCCGTTGGTCAGGATCTTGTCGCCCGGCTTGAGACTCTTGATCCGGTCCTCCAATTCCTTGGCCTTCAGCTTCTGCGGCCGAAAGAGGGCGAAATAGAAGAGCACGCCCATGATGGCGAACATTCCCAGAGTTTGAACAAGCTGGGCCCGGGGGTCAGGAACCCCGCCCTGGGCCGCGGCCTGCGCCAGCATCACGTCGAAGCCATGACTCATCATAATATCATCAAGGGACAATTGAGCCGGGTAATCTAGGCCCGGAGCACTGGATGGCAAGAACAAGATGCCCCGAGAGTACCGCACCCCGGTAATCGGGGATTCCCCGGCCGCTCCAACCCCAAGCCCTCACCCTCGCCCGGTTCGTGCCACCGACCCCATCCAAGTGTGCCATTCTGACAGACTCGATCCTGCCGTGTCACACCTAGTGTTTCGGTGTTTGGAGCCTAAAGCATTAGAGACAAAAGTGTTGTGTCAATTGTGGGGGGCTGGCACCCCTGCTGCTAGCTGGGGGTTGTCACAAAAGACAAAATTTTATGGCTAAAGTGCTCGGCATCGATCTCGGAACGACCAACTCCTGCATGGCAATCATGGAAGGGGGCGAGCCGTTGGTTCTTGAAAACTCGGAGGGGAAGCGGACGACTCCATCCGTTGTGGCATTTGCCAAGAACGGGGAGCGGTTGGTGGGGGACGCGGCCAAGCGGCAGGGGGTGACGAACCCGCGGAACACGGTTTACTCGATCAAGCGCTTCATGGGGCGGAAGTTTGACGAGGTGCAGGAGGAGATCAAGCGGGTGCCCTACAAGGTGGTTCGTGCGGCGAACGGGGATGCCCATGTGGAGGTGGAGGTGGAGGGGCAGACCAAGGCGTTCAGCCCCCCGGAGATTTCGGCCATGATTCTCGCCAAGCTGAAGGCGGATGCCGAGGTTCGTTTGGGGGAGAAGATTTCCCAGGCGGTGATCACGGTTCCTGCCTATTTCAATGATTCCCAGCGTCAGGCGACGAAGGATGCCGGCCGGATCGCAGGGCTGGAGGTGCTCCGGATCATCAATGAGCCGACCGCGGCCTCCCTGGCGTACGGTCTCGACAAGAAGAAGGATGAGAAGATCGCTGTGTATGACCTTGGCGGCGGCACCTTCGACATTTCCGTGCTGGAGATCGGGGATGGCGTTTTCGAGGTGAAGGCGACCAATGGTGACACGCACCTCGGGGGTGACGATTGGGACAACCAGATCATCGATTGGATCCTGGGCGAGTTCAAGAGGGAGCAGGGGCTGGATCTCCGCAAGCAGCCGGACGCCCTGCAGCGCATCAAGGAGGAGGCGGAAAAGGCGAAGATCGCCCTTTCCAGCTCCCAGCAATATGAGATCAACCTCCCGTTTATCACGGCGGATGCCTCCGGCCCGAAGCACATCAGCCTCAAGCTGACCCGTTCCAAGATGGAGCAGCTCTGCGACTCCCTGTTCGAGCGCACTGTGACCCCGACCCGCAACTGTCTGCGCGATGCCGGCATTGCGGCCGAGAAGATCGACGAGCTCGTGCTGGTGGGGGGGATGACCCGGATGCCCCGCGTGGTGGAGACCGCCCGTGCCCTCGTGAGCAAGGCGCCGCACCAGGGGGTGAACCCGGACGAAGTGGTGGCCGTCGGGGCTGCGATCCAGGGGGGCGTGCTCAAGGGAGAGGTCAAGGATGTGCTCCTGCTCGATGTGACGCCCCTGTCGCTGGGGATTGAAACCCTGGGGGGTGTCTTCACCCGACTGATTGAGCGCAACACCACGATTCCAAGCCGCAAGTCGGAGATCTTTTCCACCGCCTCGGACAGCCAGCCCGGGGTGGAGATTCATGTCCTTCAGGGCGAGCGGCAGATGTCCCGGGACAACAAGACGATCGGGAAGTTCCAGCTTACCGAGATTCCCCCTGCCCCCCGCGGCGTCCCGCAGATCGAGGTCACGTTTGACATCGATGCCAACGGCATCCTTAACGTGAGCGCCAAGGATCTGGGGACTGGCAAGGAGCAGAAGATCACGATCACCGCGAGCAGCGGCCTCTCGAAGGATGAGGTCGAGCGGATGCGGACCGATGCCGAGAAGCATGCGGAGGAGGACAAGGCCAACCGCGATGCCGTCGAAACCCGCAACGAGGCGGACAACACCGTTTACCGCACCGAGAAGCTCCTGAAGGATTCCGGGGATAAGCTTGCCGCGGCCGACAAGGAGCGGGTGCAGTCCGGGGTTGCCGCGGTTCGCGATGCCCTGAAGGGGACGGACACTGCGGCCATTCGCGCCGCCCTCGACAAGCTGAACGAGGTCTGGCAGGCCGTGTCGCAGGAACTTTACAAGGCCGCCGGCGAGCAGCGGGCCAAGGGCTCCGAGGCTGGCGGCGAGTCCTCCTCCTCCTCATCCTCCGCGCCGGGCGGCGACAAGGGGGGGAAGGCCGACGGTCCGATCATTGATGCGGAAGTGGTCGACGAGAAAAAGTAACCCATTTTGTCCGGCATCGACGGTTCACCATTCGAAGAACGGAGAACCAGCGTTGCCGGACATGGGCGTCACCGGGCGAAGTCGTCCCGGCGGCTGCCTCTCTGTAACAACAACAAACCAAGAAACAAAAAGATAGCTATGGCGATCAACGTTAAGCCCCTGGGCGACCGCATTCTTGTGGAAGCCGTGGAGGAGAAGGAAGCGAAGAAGGGGGGCATCATCATCCCCGACAGTGCCAAGGAAAAACCGATGGAGAGCGTGGTCCGTGCCCTGGGCACCGGCAAGGTGGACGACAGCGGCAAGCGGGTTCCGTTCGAAGTCAAGGTTGGCGATCGTATCCTCGTCAGCAAGTACGGCGGCACCGAGATCAAGCTCGACGGCCGCGAATACAAGATTCTCAGCACCGACGACGTCCTCGCCGTCATCGCCTGATAAAGCCCTTTCATTAACCACCAAGAACCGGAGATCAAAGCATTATGGCAGCAAAGCAACTTATTTTTGATGAGGCCGCTCGGCAGGCGCTCCTTCGGGGCGTTTCCAAGCTGGCGAAGGCCGTCAGCGCCACCCTCGGGCCCAAGGGCCGCAATGTGGTGCTCGACAAGAAATTTGGATCCCCGACCGTGACCAAGGACGGCGTCACCGTCGCCAAGGAGATCGAGCTCGAGGA
>DMJJ01000011.1 GCA_003452185.1 Verrucomicrobiales bacterium
ACGGTTCCTCTCCTTCCGGATCACCGAGTTGCCGCGTCCCCGCGTTTCAAAAGCCGAGTCGGACGGCCGCCAAGAGTGTGGAGAGGATCGTGGAGCCGGCGCGGGCTCACCCCGCCTCCCGGGATCCTCCCCGCCGCGGCCCGGAGGGGAAACTGCAGGCTGGCCATGGCCTGCAGGGCATGAGAGAACCCACCTGCAGGTCCGTTCTGACAGCCCGGGGGGAGGAATCCCCGGAAGACTCAGGCCGGGCCTCCCTATTCACTCCCTACCGACATGAAACATCTTCCCACCGTGGCGGGCGCTCTCCTTGGTTTCCTCTTCGTGGCCTCAGGGCTCGTCGTCCTGCTGGACCTGGCCCCGATGCCGAAGATGCCGGACGGATCCCCAGCCGACTGGTTCGCCAAGGCATTCGGTCCGACAGGCTATATGAAGTTCGTGAAGGTGATGGAGGTGCTCGGGGGGATCCTCGTCGCCATTCCCCGTGTTCGAAACCTCGGGCTCCTGGTCCTGGGCCCGATCCTGATCAACATCCTTGCCTATCAGGTGTTCATCATGAATGGAGCCGGGCTCTGGAGCCCCCCCTTGTTCCTCATCGTCGGCCTCACCGCGTTTCTTCTCTGGGCAGGTCGCAAGCAGTTCCTCGGGCTCATCTCCCCGGGTAAGGAGTAGGCCCCGGCGGATCGAGCCGCTGCACCCGGAGGCGGCCAGCCTGCCGTGATCGGATGCCCCGGAGGCCCCGCCGTAGGGCGCCCCCGAGCGCGCGTGCGCTCGGGAGACGGGATCCGGCGACGACGATCCGGTTTTCAAATTCCTCAAGTCCGAGGAGGTGCGCCTTGGAAAACCGGGCCACCAGGGCGGCAAACTCAGGGTTCCATCGGCCGTGCGCCGGCTTGAGCAGGTTGAAGACCGCCACGCCGTGCGGCGCGAGCCGTGATGCGATGAGCCGGGGAAGACCCTCCCAGCAGATCGAGGGCTTGAAGACATCCCCATCCTGAGGGATGGAGAGATCCTCCACGATGAGATCGAACGGCCGCCTCTGGCGTTCGAGCCAGTCCGCGGCGTCCCCTTCGGACCACGCAACCTGGCCGACCCAGGCCGGACACTCCCGTCGGAAGAGCTCGTACGCCTCGCGATCCAGATCCACCGAGGCGATCTGTCGATCGACGCCGAGCGCGCGCAGGGGTGCCACCATCCCTCCACCGGCGAACCCAAGGATGCCCACCCTCCCTGTCGGAGCCAGGGTGTGGATCAGCGCGGCCAGCAGATCAAACAGGCTGTGGGTGGGGCCTGCGATGGTCCGGAGCTCGCTGATCACAACGCCATGTTGGGAGAGACGGAGTCCCGTTTTGGTCCTCAATACGTTCACGGTGCCCGGGGGATATCGCAGGCCCGGGCCCGGGTGTCACGCACGATGCAGGGCAGGCGCTCCCGGGGATCAACCGTTCGATCCACACCCGGGTCAGAGGGGATCCGGTCCCATACAGCTCCAACCTCAAACGCCCGCCCGGCCGAGGATCGTGCGCACGGGAGGGGTGCCTGGCAGGTGCGTGGCGTTGGGCTGGGGATGACTCGCGCTTTTGTTCTGGGGAACGCAGAGACGCAGAGGCGCAGTGATGCGGCCTGCAGGGGACGGGGAGGGAGGACCCGGTTTCGGTTTTCCCCCTGCGGAGGCGGTCCCGCGCGTTCTGGCCACCAGCCTCCGTGCCGTAGCCCCCTCCATAGGAAATCTTCTTCTCAGTCCGCGTCATTGCGTCTCTGCGTCGCCGCGTTTCAAAGGCGGAGTCGGACGGGCGTCTATGGCGTGGGGACAAGCGATCAGCCGGCGCCGACGGCACCGGAAAAAGGGTTCAGCCGAAACGCAAGGGTCTGGTCGTACGCAACCGGCTTCGAGGACTCTCGCGGATCAAGGAGATGCTCAAGGCGGCTTGCCCCCGGGAGCCCGGGATGATGGAATGGGGCATACCGTTCCCATCCGCTCATCGCCCATGAACATCGATGCCTCCCCCTCATCCTCTCTCTCCCGCCGCAGCTTCCTCGGTGTCGCGGGCTCGGGCCTCGCCGCTCTTGCCCTCCGCCCGGGGGACGCCGCCGCTGCCGGCAAGCGACTCCGGATCGCCGCCGTAACCACCGAGTACTCCTACAGGAGTCATGCCCATGTCTTGCTGGAGAACTTCCTCGAGCCCTACCTCTTCAACGGTCGCCGCGTCGACCCTGGCATGGATGTCGTCAGCCTGTATGTGGACCAGACCCCGGCCAACGAGCTGAGCGGTTTGATTTCCGCCAAGTATCACATCCCGATCCACAAATCGATCGACGCGGCCCTGTGCTGCGGGGGGGATCGGCTTGCGGTCGATGCGGTCCTCTCGATTGGGGAGCACGGAAAGTACCCGACCAACGCGAAGGCGCAGATCGAATATCCGAGGAAGCGGTTCTTCGACGAAATCATCGCCGTGTTCCGGAGGAGCGGGCGGGGGGTACCCCTCTTCAACGACAAGCACCTTTCCTACCGCTGGGCCTGGGCCAGGGAGATGTATGACACGGCGCGGGAGATGGGAGTTCCCTTCATGGCCGGAAGCTCCGTCCCCCTGGCGCAGCGGATCCCTCCCCTGGAGCTGCCGTCGGGGTGTCGCGTGGAGGAGGCAGTCTCCATCCATGGCGGCGTCGTCGAGTCCTACGACATCCACGCCCTGGAGGTCCTGCAGTCGATGGTGGAGGGGCGCAAGGGTGGGGAGACCGGCGTGGCCCGGGTCCAGTTCCTCGAGCGGGAGGCGCTCTGGCAGGCGGCCCGGGAGGGACGCTGGTCCCCGGAGCTTGCCGCTTCCGCCCTGGCCGCCAAGCCGATCCCCGGTCTTCCGGATCCCCGGGAGCTGATGCGACCCGAAGGGGCCCTGCCGGGAGGTCAGCCGTTCGTCTCCCACGGGATCCTGGTCACCTATCGCGATGGGACCCGCGGCACGATGCTCGCCGCCGGGATCACCGGCATCCGGTGGTATTTCGCTTGCCGGCTCCGGGGGGAGAGAGCCCCCCGGGCGACGAGTTTTTATGTCGGGCCGTGGCAGAACCGCAACCTGTTCAAGGCCCTGGCCCATGCCGTGCAGGATCATTTCCGGAACCGTCGCGCCCCCTATCCGGTCGAGAGAACCTTGATGACCACCGGGATTCTCGACGCGGCGATGGATTCCAGGATCCATGGAGGACGGGTGGAGGAGACTCCGCAGCTTCTGTTCAGCTACCGTCCGCGGGACTACCGGGCGATGCGCGAGATGGGTGCGAGTTGGGCCCGCATCACGGAGGATCGTCCCGAGCCCAAGGGGATCGAGTACGGAGGGGAGTAGGGCTGGCCGGCGTCGGCCACCTCCGGCGTCCCCCCCCGCTTCCGCAGTCGCGAGGGAAAAAGGGGGCTGTTCCCGGTGGTGAAACGATGGCAGGCTCCTCCCCGCTCTCAAATTGTGAACATTACCTCAGCCCACTTCGAATGCAGCGCCCCGGACCTCGCTGCCTGCCCGGATGAGTCGCTCCCGGAGTTCGCCTTCATCGGGCGATCCAACGTTGGAAAATCGTCCTTGGTGAACCTGCTCTGCGGAAGGCCGGGACTCGCGAAGGTCTCCGCCGTCCCGGGGTTCACCAAGCTGATCAACTTCTTCCGGATGGATGACCGGTGGCGGTTGGTGGATCTCCCGGGATATGGGTTTGCCGAGGTGGCGCGAAAAGACAGCGCGCGGTTCAACCAGGCGGTCGCCGACTACCTGCAATTCCGTCCGAACCTCCGCTGCATCTTCGTCCTCATCGACTCAAGCCTGCCGCCCCAGGGAATCGACCTCGAATTCATGGAGGGGATCGCCCGCAACGGGGTCCCGTTTGTCATCGCGTTCACCAAGGTGGACCGGGTTTCCACAACCAAGCTCCGGAGCCACAGCACCGCGTTTCTCGAGGCGGTGCGCGGGCTGTTCGATCGGGCTCCCGAGACCGTGGCCTGCTCCGCCGTCGCGAGCCGCGGGCGGATGGAGCTGCTTTCCGTCATCTCCCGGTTCCTCGGGGAGGAGGCCCGGCGGCGCGGCGGCGCGACTCCGGCAGCGAAGCGGCCCCCCTCGGCGAAGAACCGTCCTTGGTGAAAGGGGGGGCAGGCGGCAGTCGCGGGTGCCTGACCGCCCATTCCCCTTGCTCGCGCCTGGCCTTACGGGATCTCGTGGATGGTGTGCATCACCTCCTGGGCCACGGGGGTGCCGTCGGCAGCCTTGAGGTTGAACTTCAGCGTCTGCTGCATCACCGGCTTGAGATCCTCAACCTGAACCGTGAGGTGCAGGCCATCCTGGGAGAGTTTGGCCCCGGTGACATTGATCGAGTCGCGTCCCTTCTTGGAGGCATCCCTGACCGAAAACTCAGGCGAGCCGTAGTGTTCTGCCCGCTCGTAGTTCCATCTTTTGGCGCTGTAGTTCTGGATGTCCTCCGCGGACTCGCGGGAGAGGGGTTGCGTGAAGGTGAGATGAACCCCCTGGCGGTCGACGGAGAGTCCGCTGACCGAGTAGACCCGTCGTCCGGTGTGGCGGACGCGGTCAAACCCGGTGACCCGGCCGGCGTTGCTCTGCCATTCGCTGAGCCCGCAGACATAGAGCTGTCCATCCTTACGGTTGAAATGGGCCCGCATGACGGACGAGGTGAACTTGAGGGGGAACTTGACCACGCCCCCCTGGTGCCGTCCGTTGGGAAGGTCCTGCGGCAGGACCAGAAAGAGGCTCGACTGCCCGTAGGACTCGTGGAGCAGCCGGTTTTGGAACGGCCCCCAGCGCTCGCTCGTCACCCAGACCTGGCCGCCGCCCGAGTTGTCGTACGACTTGGCCAGCCAGCAGAGCGGGGGAACGAACGAGGCCGCGCTCTCGGGGGAGGTCAGGGTGTTGAGCACCCCGCAGAACTGTCCCTCGTGGATCCAGTGCACCGGGGTGGTCGGGACCCATGTCCCTTCGTTGTCGCTTGAGGTGACCTGCCCCTCGGGGCTCACCCCGATCCCATTCGGGGCCCGGAACCCGCGGGCATAGACCTGGAGCTTCCGGCCATCCTTGCTGAGCTTGAAGAGGCATCCCGAGTGGGAGCAGACGGTCCCGTTCCCCTGGGAGGCCTTCTGGTTGCCAAAGCCGCCGCCACCACTGTTCACGGGGTTGGCCTTTGCGAAGTAGAAGTTCCCGGCCCGGTCGGTCTGGAGGTCGAACACAAACTCGTGGAACCCCTCGGTCGACATGTACTCGTTGTTGAAGTTCTCGTAATAGTCCGCCTCCCCATCGCCGTTCAGGTCATGGTAGCGGGTGATCTGGTCCCGGCCGCTCGTGTAGATCACGTCGTTCACGATCACCAGTCCGAGGGTCTCATACATCCCGGAGGCGAACCGCCGCCATTCGAGCCTCCCGAGAGTGTCGTCCAGGCCGCTCACGATCCAGATGTCCCCGTCGTGGGTGCAGAGCGCGGCCCGCTTGCCGTCGGCGAAGAAGTCGAAGCCCGCAAACCGAACCCGTCGATGCCACGGGTTTTCGGTGGGGGCCGTGATGGAGTCGGTCGTGTACGCCTGGTCCGGGGTCGTGCTGGTGCCCAGGGTCCCGTGGGTCACGACGGACTGCGGCCAGTGTGCGGGGCCCCCCTTGGCGGAGTCCTCCATCCGCGGCGTGCGCTCGAGCGCGCGGTCGAAGGCCTGGCTGTTCGCCGGGCGCCCGCGCCAGAGGGCCACGCTGAAGAGCGCCCCGGGAGTCCCACGCGGGATCCTGAGGATGGCCCTCCCCGCAGCGTCGAGATCGAGGGTCACACCGCCTGGGGCCCCGGCGAGGCCGATGAGGGTTGTTTCGCCCCCGGCAGAAAGGCTGATCCGGCCCTTCTCGCGCGCCCCCGTGGAGCCGGGGACCTCGGCCAGGAGCGCCGTGAGCGCCGACCGGGCCCGCTCCACCTTGAAGGTTCTCAGGAACACCACCTCGCCTCCCTCCTGGGAAGCCTCCGGCAACTCGGCGATGCGGGTCCCGTGGACCGTGTAGTTGAGGATCACCTTCGATCCCTGGAGGTGGAGTCCGTCCCAGCGGCACCAGGAGGAGGGGAGGGGGCCGAATGGCTCGCGGCGCGGATCTGTGAACGTGCCCTTGGCATCGGCCCACCCGGGGAGTTGTGGGGTGCCGAACTGCTGGGTGCCGTGGATGTGGGGGTGCTCCCCATGGGCGCCGTCGTACGCCACGCCGTGGGTGGTGATGAACCCGCCGGTCCACCCCGCGGCCACCCTCAGGAGGTCGGTGTCGAAGAGAAGGCTTGCCGCGTTCGTCTCCCCCAGTCGGATGGCGAGGCCTTTCATCGCCACGTTGTTCGAGGGGAAGGGGGCCGTGATGCAGGCCCCTTGCAAAGGGAAGTCGGTCTGGAGGAGGCTGCGGTTCGGCTCTTCAGCCCCGACGCGGGAGCTCCCGCCGAGGAGGAGCAGAAGGGATGCGATCCCGTTCACGACGGCGGAGAGGTGAAGGCCAAGGGGGTGTGCGGGTTCGGAGGCCGGGAGGCCGGCCGGCTTGCGGTTTTTGTACATGGTTGTGGGTCGATGCAGTCTCATCGCGGGCCTATTGACCGAATGGGCTCGATGCCTATTCGAAGTCGTTGCGGGGAAAAGGGCGAAAGGATGCCGGCACCGGAATCGACGGTTGCCGCTGGAGGGCAGGCTCTGGTAGGTATCGAGGGGTTGGCGGGAGGCTCGTCCGGCGTATTGCCTGCTTCCCACGGAGGCCGGTGTGATGGAATGGCAGACATACGGGACTTAAAATCCCGAGGCCCTCAAAAGCCGTGCGGGTTCGAGTCCCGCCACCGGTACCAGCATGGACCCCGCCGAGCGCACCCCGGATGGGGAGGGGACCCCTGATTTTTTTACCACGGATGGGACCTGGATGGGCGCGGATGGGGACGGGATGAAGAAGGGGTTCTGAACTTGGGCCCGACTCGACTGGAGGCACTTTCGGGATAGGGATACGGCCGGGGAGTGGGATGGGGCGTTGGCGTCGGGAGTGGAAACGACGGGGACGAGGCGGGGAGAGCGGATTTCAGATGACGAAAAACTGCCTGCGAAGCATGAGCGACCGGAGGAGGAGGAGGTGAACTCGCGTGACTCAATAGCAGATGGTGGGCATCGGACCCCGGATGGGCAAACTCAGGTGACAGCCCTGTTCTCGGGTGACTGGCGTGCTTCCTGCAATCGGCTGCAATTTCGGCGAACTCTGGCAGTGCTTCTGTTGGCTGCCTCGGCCCCGAATCGGGGTTCTGCATTTACAGCCGAGGGATATGTCATGACACAGAAATGGTGCCTGAATTGCCCTACCAACGTGACTGCATCCCTTTCGTCCGTTCCTCTGACCAACCGGTTTCGGGTTGTTGTCAGAGGACAGAGTTCATGGCAGATCACGGTCTCTCCACCGCCGGCCCCATCCCAACCTCTGTTGTTTGTTCGCCATACCAGTGACGGGACTAACTTATTCATCTACCGACACACAGATGGCGACAACGCCGCAGTTGTAGCTGCGCGAGCGGCTGGTTTAAAACGGGATCCCAAGACCACCTCCACTTCCGGTATATTACAGATCACGAGGCTAGCAGTCCCGCCGGCAAACGAGGATAACGCGACTTCGGTGTTGTGGCTTGCTTTCCTGTCTGGCGAATGGCTCAAGCGGATCGACGGAGAGCTTCTTCCCCACCTTCACAATAATGCACCCGTACACGAGGCACACCGAAACGCTATTTGGTCATCCTCGTTGACGAACGGTTGCGGTGGACTACTCATGCCGCGATCGATCTCCGTCCAAGCGAATGGGACGTACCGGCCTGGGGGGACTACGAACGGCCCACTTCTACACCTTCAGGCACCTTTCGATCGTGGTTTCGAGCAAGGTGCTTACTCGGCATCCGGTTGGACGACAGCGCGAGAGGGGTGTTCGTTCCCGATGGCTGGAGTTCTAGTCCAACGATGGCCGGTCCCAACGGGTGACTCGAAGACATTAACCAACGCACCAAGGCTTTTCGCCACGTTCTCCGTGACCAACGTGTCCGTTCAGGATCAGGGGTGGGTCCGCGCCCACGAGTCCGACGAGGATCTTCCGGTGATCGTTGAGGACTTCCGGTTAAGCCAGGATGCTGCGACACCGGTGACGTATGTGGTGAGCAATCTAAGCCAACCATTGGTCGAACCGGACACTCGCAGGGCGCTCGCAGTCGCTGTGACACACGCTGAAATGACCAAGCTCACCGCCGAAAGACTTGCCAAGTCTGCGTCTAAAGCCTCTTCTCGTCGTTGGATACTCGCTACCTTGTTCCTGTGTAGCGTCGGGGCGATGGTCCTGCGAGGGGGGAGGCGCCGGGATCACATCTCGATTATCTGCTTTTGCCTGTGAAGCGCAGGGGCTGTGGATCGGAAAATGGCACAGCCGTTGAGACTCGAAGCGCGCTGCTTTCGATGGCGTCTGGTCCAACTGCCGTAGCGGGGCATCGTAAGATCTCCGGACTTCAACCCCCTCCACGTTTCCCGCAAGCCACCGCTTCCCCTGTCGGCAGGGTGGAATCCGACTCAAGCCGTGGGGGCTTCGCATTGCGCCCTCTGGGGTAAAGGAAGTTGGCCGCTCTCTCACGAGATCTGCTACCCAAGGAGGGGGGAGATCTCGCTACGAAACGTCATGGGCACTCCACCGCGCCCGCCGGTGGCAGGCGGGCGGGAGATGGCTGCAAAGGGGCATGAGAGGGCTTCTGCCCCCCTTGAGGTGGTTACTCGGGCTTGTACCCGCGCCACATCCAGACCAGGGTGTCGGCCAGGGTTTGCTCGAATACCCGGTGATCACAGTGTCCGGTGGCCTTGCTGTAGACGAATCGATAGTGATACCCCTTGGCTTTCAGGGCCGCCGCGGTGCGCTGATTCGCCATGACCCAGTTGTGATGGGTCTCCTCGGCATCCTTGGGGCGGATGTCGTTCTCAGAAACATGGGTGAAGATCCGGAGCGGCTTCGCGGGTGAGTTCTCAATCAACTTCATCCCGGAGTGATACTCCCAGGCTCCGAGGGGATACTTGGCCTCCTCCGCCGCGTCGTCGTCCTGCTGGTCCACAAAGGTGCCGGAGTAGGTGATCAGGCGACGGAACAGGTCGGGGCGAAACCATCCCATGGTGAGCGCGGCCGCGCCGCCGGAGCTGCATCCCATGGCCGCCCGGCCCCAGGGGTCCCGGGTGAAGGCGATCTTCGGGTAGGCGGCACGGATGGCGGGGTCGTGGAGGACGGCTGGCAGCACCTCGTCGTTGATGAACCGCGCGAACCGGTCGGACATCGTGTCGTACTCCAGCCCCCGCTCGCTCTTCTTCCCATCGTTGCCCCCGTTTTCCACCGCAATCACGATGAAGGGGGGGAGTTGGCGGTTCCGGTCCTTGGAGATTGTCAGGTTGTCGAGGGCGTTGCGCACCAGGCCGAGCTGGCTCGGTCCGTCGTGGGTTACCAGGATCGGGGCCTTGCGGCCGTCCCGATAGGCGGCGGGGACGTAGACAAAGATCTTCCGCTCCGTGCGAACCGGCTTCTTCACCCGGTCCAGGGTGGCGTCCTCCCCGCGGAGGATTTTGCTGGCCGCGAGCGGCATCGAAAACTCGAACTGCTTCCCTTTGGGGTGTCCCCGGTCGGTCAGGTCGGGATCGATGGCGTATTCGGGCCCGATGGTGTAGTCGCCGTCCCCCGCGGTGCCCGGATCTCCACTGCCGCGGGCGACTGCGGGGGAGGGGGTGAGGGTGGCGAGGAGCAGCGCGATCAGCAGCGGCATCGTGAGCCAGCCGATCCGGTGGGGCGAGGAGGCGTGCGGGAGCATGGGGCCGGTTTATATCAGGGGGCGGCTGGAGGGACAGGAAAAACGGGGTGGCGACCAGATGTCGGCGTCCTCCCGGTGTCGATTAACGAAGGAGGATCTGCCGCGCCGCGGCAGCCATGAATCGGCGTCGTTCCGGGGGCAGGGCGGTGCCGAACCGGAGCTCCTTCCCGTCCTGGAGCGTGAGCACCACCTCCGACTTGCGACGCGCGTCGCCGTCGCTGTCGCGCCAGCGTCTCTCCTCAAGCCGGACGTCCTTCACCAGGGCGGGGTTGAACCGCTGCCTTCGGCCCAGCGACCCGATCCCGCTGAAGACGACCCCCTCCGAGGGGCGGACCAGCAGTTCGGTGCGCCCGGCGATCGCCGAGGCCACGCCGGCGATGAGCAACGCCCCGACCGCAATGAACGGTGTGAGGAAAAACCAGAGGAACAGGGTCATCCCCCAGGGGGTGCCCCCCTGGAAGCGCGGGGTCGGGAGCCACCCCGGGGACTGGAGCCCGAAATGGTTCAGCGTGGAGGCGATGTTCACCACCAGGAAGACCGAGAGGATTCCGTTCCAAAACAGGGCAAAGAACAGGGTGCCGACTGCCGTGGGTATCGAGCGGTGGCTGGCCCCTACAACCGTTCCGAGGCCGGTGCTGGCGTGCCAGGTCCCCTCCGGTGGGTGACTGAGGTCCAGGGAGGCGTCCGGGATCAGATCCGAGGCGAGGCCCGAGAGCTTCCAGACCTGATTACAGGGACGACAGAAGGCAACGTCGTTGGCGACATTCACATCGGCTCCCGGGATCTCACGTTTGCAGCGGTTGCAGCGAGGGCTCATGTGATCGAGTCGGCATCCTACCGGGTTCCTCTCCCGCGTCCAGACCGGCCTATCCGACTGGCTGGCTGGCCAGCTCCCGGACAGGAGGCTAGTCTCCCGCCCATGGAACTTGATCTTGAAGGTGAGCTGGCTGACCGGGCCTATCCGATTCTGGCCAGCCTGGTAGTCCCGCGTCCGATCGCCTTGGTGACCACGGTCGATGCGGAGGGACGGGTGAATGCGGCACCGTTCAGCTTTTTTAACCTTATGGGGGCCGAGCCGCCGATCGTGGTGGTCGCTCCCGGGGACCGGGAGGATGGAACCCCGAAGGATACGGCCCGGAACATCCGGTCGATGCACGAGTTTGTGGTCAACCTGGTGGATGAGGCGATGGGAGAGGCTATGAACCAGTGCGCCGCCTCCCTGCCATATGGGGAAAGCGAGCTCACTCACACTGGGCTTACGCCCGTGCCCTCGACCTCGGTTCGTCCCCCTCGCATCGCGGAGTCGCCGGCCTCCCTGGAGTGCTCCGAGTGGGGGACTCTGCAGGTCGGTGCCAACCGGCTGGTGATCGGTTTGGTCAAGCGGGTTCACGTGCGCGAGGGGCTGTACGACCCGGCGACACGGAGGATTCACGGGGACCGGCTCCAGTTGATCGGCCGCATGGCTTCCCCTCACTGGTACTGCAGGACGAGGGATCTGTTTGAGATGATCCGGCCGGGCTGAGCAGGAGGCTGCTATGGGAGGGGGGCACGGGGTGTCCAACGGCTTTGCTTGGCAAGCTCCTCCCACGCCCGTTTTTCCTCCCCGGTCACGCGGGGTGGAACCCTCACCTGGATCACTGCGTAGAGGTCGCCCCGACCCGATCCCCTGGCGTCCGTGGAGAGCCCCTGTCCCCGCACCCTGAGGCGCTGTCCGGCCAGGGCCCCCGGGGGAACCTTCAGCCCGAGGCTTCCCTCGAGGGTCGGAATCCGAACCTCGGCCCCGAGCACCGCCTCCCAGGGGGCGAGTTCCAGTTCGTAGACAAGATCGCTTCCGAGGACCTCAAAGTCGGGGTGCTTCTCCAGGCGAACCCTCAGGTAGAGGTCGCCCGTGACCCCGCGTCGAGGGTCCTTCTCCCCCTTGCCCGGAATGCGAATCCGCTGGCCCTCGCGCACCCCGGCGGGGATCCGGACGCGGAGGGTTTCGTTCTCCTCCGACCCGGTGAGCGGGTTGTGATGTCGGAGGGTGAGGGTGTGGACGGCGCCCCGGAGGGCATCGACGAGGCTGACCAGGAGGTCCCCCTGGATGTCGCCGCCCCCGGCGCCCCCGTCGGTGCCTTGGGTCCCATCGGGCCGGGGGTCCTCCATGGAGGATCCGCCGAACGGGGGGCGGCCGGCGCGGGCGTGACGGCCGCTGAAGAACTGTTCGAAGAAGTCGCTGAACCCCGTGCCGTTGAACTCAAATTCAAATGCCTCGGCCCCGGCCTCGCCGGGCGTGCCGGGGCTTCGGCTCCCGCGGGAAGACCGATGGGAGGGGGTCTTCCAGTCTTCGCCCAGGGCGTCGTACTTGGCTCGCTTCTCGGGATCCCCCAGAACCTCGTACGCTTCGTTGATCTCCTTGAATTTCTCCTCGGCCTGTTTCTTCTCCTTGGCAACGTCGGGGTGGTAGCGGCGCGCGAGGGACCGGAAGGCTTTCCGGATCTCGTCCGCTGTTGCAGTCCGCGGGACGCCCAGCGTCTTGTAGTAGTCCTTGAATTCCACGTGCCGTTGGTCCCCCCAGCCGGGGAGTGCTCCTGTGTCGCGTGGCTCCCC
>DMJJ01000223.1 GCA_003452185.1 Verrucomicrobiales bacterium
AGCTCCGGATTGTCCCGACAAAGTCCGCCTGCTCCGCGCTGAGCGGCGTGCTGAGCAGCAGGTTCGCGAACCCGAGCACCCCGTTCATCGGGGTGCGGATCTCATGGCTCATGGTGGCGAGGAACTCGCTCTTCGCCTTGCTGGCGGCCTCGGCGGCCTCCTTCGCCAGCCGGAGGACGGTTTCCTGCTCGCGCCGCTCGGTGATGTCCATGCATCCCCCGATGTAGCCTGCGAACGACCCGTCCGCGTTCCACCTTGGCTGCCCCGTGGCGAGGATCCAGCGGAAGACCCCGTCCGAGCGACGGAGCCGGTATTCGTTCTGGTAGGGCTGGCGGGCGTCGAATGCCGTGAAATAGGTGGCCAGGCACCCCGGGAGATCCTCCGGGTGGACGTTCTCGGTCCAGCCGCTCCCGATCTCCCGGTCCAGGGGCCTGCCGGTGAAGTTCAGCCAGCACTGGTTGAAGTAGTATCGGTGCTTGTCGGGCCCGGACATCCAGACGAACACGGGGACTGAGTCGGCGAGGGAGCGGAACAGGTGCTCGCTCTCCCGGAGGGCCTCCTCGGTCTTGCGACGGACCTCCACCTCGTCCTCAAGCTGCTGTGTGCGGGAGGCCACGCGGGACTCCAGCTCGTCGTTTGCCTGCCGAAGCGCCTCATCTCGGTGCTCGATCTGGGAAAGCATGTGGTTGAACCCCTCGACCAGCGCCCCGACCTCGTCCCGGCTCGTGCGGATGGCCCGGGCCGAATAGTCGTTCTCGGCTGCCACCTTGCGGGCCAGATCCGACAGCTCGACGATGGGTGTGGAGATCACCTGCTGGAGGCGGCGGGAGACCATCCAGGCCACGACCATCGAGGCGCAGAGAACGATGCCGAGCAGCTTGACGAGCTCCTCGGCTCTCAGCTTCAGGCTCTCGAGGTCGGTCCGGAGGAGGATGGTGCCGAGGCGCTGCCCTTCCTGGAGGATTTCCTGTGAGAGCTCGAACCTCCCCCCTTCCATCAGGGTGCCGTTGCCTCGCACCGGCGGGGGGGAGAACCCGCGCTTGTCCCCGTCCCGGGTCCAGACCGCGAACGGCTTCCCCTCCTTCCCATAGATGCAGGCGGCGATCAGGTGGGGTTCCTTTTTCAAAGCCGAGAGGGTCGCCTCGGCATCATCGCCGCGGTCAAACTCCATCGCCGGCTTGCAGTTGTCGCCGATCACCCCGGCGAGCACCGCGAACTTGCGCGTGTTTTCCTCCCGGAAGTTGAACCACTCGTAGGCGGCGAGCACCCCGAGGGCCAGCAGCAGCGCCAGCGTGCTGGTGATCGTGGTGATCACCGTGAGCTTGCGTGTGATGGAGAGATGCCGAAGCACGGTCATGGGTTGGATGCCTTGGCCGGGTTTTTGTAGACGTGGTCCGCGAGCTTCAGCAGCCCGCTGTTGAGCTTGAGCCCCGCGGTGTCGGCGGAGGCCAGGTTGACCTCGAAATGAATCGCCCCGTCGCGTTCGACGAACGCGATCATCCCCCCCTCCTGGGCGAAGGTCCGGGCATCCCCCACGATGAGGGTGCGGGACCCGCGCAGCTCGCTCTCGAGCTGTTCCAGTTTGCGGACGAAGTCGGCTCCCACGAACAGCAGGTGGGCCTCCTTGGGGGCCGGGATCCCGGCGAAGCGGCGGATCACGACCGGGCGTCCATGGAGCTCCAGGCCCTTGATCGCCGCATCGAGCTTCGAACCGAACGGGTCCTCCCCCAGCACCCCGATCACGAACGGGGCCTTGGCGTCGCTGAAGGCCTCCGCAGGCCACTCGGTGAACTTGGCGAAGTTGCAGAGGAATGCCGCCTTCACCACGAACGGATCCTTCGCCTGTCCGCGGACGGGCAGGGGATGCCCGGCGAGGATCAGGACCACGATCCCGAGGCGGGCGACCCCCAGCAGAAGCCGGCGCAGGCGCGCGCCCGCTCCCAGGCGGGAGTGGGCGCCGCTGCGATGGGCTCGCAGGCACTGGATCAGAAGGACCAAGTCACCTTTCCGTAGAGGGTTCGCGGGATGTACGCGCTGGTCTGGACAATGTCCGTGGCGCGGAATTCCACGTGCCGCGGCTGCAGGAGGTTTTGCCCGACCAACGAAATCTCAAGGTTCGGCCGCGGCCTCCAGGCCACCCGGGCATCCGCGGTCACATAAGCCGGGACCTGCAGGGTGAGGTCGGCCAGCCGATCGACATACCGGCCCCAGAGGTCGAGTTCCACCTGGTCGCCCAGATCGAAATGGGACTGGATCTGGAACTGGTAGCTCGGGGAGTTTCCATGGGGTGTCAGCGCCGGGGCTCCGTGGGAATGGATCTCCTGGTAGCTTCCCCCCGCCGTCCAGCGGTTCCACGACGCCGGGCTCCACTGGGTCGAGAGCTCCACGCCGTAGGCCTCCGCCGAGGCGTTGTTGTCAAACACCTGGGCCGCCTCGGCGTCCGCGCCCGGGGTGGAGGGGGGAAGCAGCCCGAGGCTTGTCGAGCCGACCACGTCGCTGTAGCGGTTGTAATACCCGGCCACGTCGAAGCTCAGTGTGGAGAGGGCCTGCCACCGGTAGCCGAGCTCGTACGCCAGGAGGTGCTCTCCCTGGATGGCGGGGGATCCGAGGATGACGGCCTCGATGGTCGAGGGGGGCGGTGGAATCACCGCGAGCCGCAGGCGGACATCCCTTTCGACCCGGGAGGGGGTGCGGACGGCCTGCGAGACCGCTCCCCAGAGGGTGTGCTTCTCGCCGGGCGTCCAGGTGAGCCGCCCGGAGGGCTGGGCCTCCCAGCCGCTGTAGTCGTTGTGCTCCAGCTTCACCCCCGCGGTGAATTTCAGCCGCTCCGGCACCAAGGTCAGCTCATCCTGCACAAAGCTGCTGAAGAGCTGGCTGCGCCGCGACACCGGCGAGAGCGAGAACCCGTGGCCGAAGGTGAACGAATCGGCATGGAGCCGGTAGCCGAGCCCCCAGATAAGATCGTTCCGGGAGCCTAGCCCCAGGTGGTGCTCCATCTCCAGGTCCACGGTCTCCCGTTTTTCACTCACCAGCACCCCCTCCGCCGGGGCGTGGTCGTAGTAGGATTGGAACGTCAGCTCCGAGGAATCGCTCAGGGTGTGGAGCCATCGGCCGAGGAGGTGCGCCGGGGTGTTGCGGGCGATCTGCTGCACGTCGCTCGCATAGGGCGGAACCACGTCGTAGACCATGGTGCGCGAGGAGACCCGGGTGTAACCCGCCTCCCCCTCCAGGGTCAGCCTGTTTTGTGCGTCGGGCTCCCAGTCCCACCGAAATCCTCCAAAGGCGCGCTGCGACTCATCCTCCGCATCCGACCCGTCGACGGCGGTCAGGTCCTCGATCCGGTGATACTTGGCGTAAATCCGCAGCCAGCTGTTCGTCCCGGTCTGAAATCCGTAGCGGACCGTGCTGAACGTCTCCCAGGGGCTTCCACCGAAGGAGAGGAGGGTTCCCTGGGTCTCCTTGGCGCTCTTGCTCAGGATATTGATCACCCCGTTGACGGCATTCGCCCCCCAGATGGTGCCGCCCGGGCCGCGGATCACCTCGACCCGGGAGAGGTCCTCCAGGACCACGTCCTGAAGCTCCCACTCGGTGCCCGAGAAGAGCGGCGTATAGAGGCTGCGTCCATCCTCGAGGACCAGAAGCTTGTTCGCGTAAATGTGGTTGAATCCCCGCGCGCTCACGGCCCACCGGGATCCGGTCAGCTGGGCGACCTCGAGCCCCGGCGCCATCCGGAGTGCGTCCGGGAGGCTGGTGACGCCCGATCGCCGGATCTCCTCGTCCGAGATGACGAACACCGCCGCGGGGGTGTCCCCGAGGCGCTGCTCCTTCTTGGAAACGGAGGTTACCTTGACCTGCAGGAGCTCCTCGAGGCTGAGGTGGGAGAGGCTCTCCTCCGCTGCCGCGGGGGCTGCCGTCGCCGGGATCAGGGCGAGCGCGAGCGCGGTGGTCGTCACGGCGGCACGCCACTGCCGGCCGACGAATCGCCGGGCCGCACCCCCGCCGACGCAACAGGCGGTGCTCCGATCCTTTGCTCTCATCGTGGTTCCACCCACCTCAAGCTTCTCTGTTTTCGTTCTGGTTCCACCCCGAAACGACTCGTACGCGATGGTTCGGGCCAACCCACAGCCAACCTTTTGATCGGCAGTTGGATCCGGGGCTGAATGGCAAAATTTTTGCACTCGGGGGGTTCTCAAAACCGATGCAACCGGGTAACATCCGCCCACTTGGTAGACCACGGTATGAACCCATCGACCCAACCAGCCTCCCCTTCCACGGCGGCCGGAAGCGGTGCCTTCGCCTCCGGACAGCCCCGCAACCTCTGCGATCGCACCATCCGGATCCACCCCCCGAGGTCCCTGGCCGCACGCACTGGCGTCGCCATGCAGGACTGGCTCGAGCGCCGGGTCGCCCAGGTCTCGATCCATGGGGATCCCCCGGTCTACGAGCCGGCCACCTTTCCGTGGGCCGCCGAGATTGAGGCGGAATGGAGGCTGGTCCGGGCGGAGCTCGATCAGGTGATGCGCTACCGGGACCAGATCCCCAGCTTTCACGAGATCCTGAAGGAGGCCCAGACGATCACCACCGATGACCAATGGAAGACCTTCTTCCTGGCGGGGATCGGCATGGATTGCCGCGAGAACGCGCGGCGGTGTCCGGAGACCATGCGGCTCCTGGGGAAGATCCCCGGGATGACCACCGCCTTTTTCTCCATCCTTGCACCCCACAAGCACATTCCCGCCCACCGCGGGGCCTTCAACGGGGTCCTCCGGTTCCATCTCGGGCTCCTGGTGCCGGAGCCGCGCGAGAAGGTCCGGATCCGGATCGGCAACGACATCCATCATTGGAGCGAGGGGAAATCCCTGATCTTCGACGACACCTTCAACCACGAGGTCTGGAATGACACCGATTCCTATCGCGTGGTCCTGTTCGTCGACTTTGCCCGCCCCCTCCGGCAGCCGTTTCACCGGATCAACACGGCTTTCCTGGGAATGGCCTCGCTCGCCCCGTTCCTGCGCGAGGCGGGGAACAAACAGAAGAAATGGGAGAAGAAGTTTTGGAACGGGACCCAGGCCTCCGGCTGAGGCCGGGCTCCGTGTCGATGCGAACCCAACCGACCTGACGTCGAAGGCCCGCTTGCGGGCCCCTCACCCCATGGCCACCTATATCTACGAGACGATCCCGACCCACCCGAAACAAAAGCCACGCCGCTTCGAGGTTGAGCAGAAGATGAGCGATGCCGCCCTGACCCACGACCCGGAGTCAGGCCTCCCGGTGCGCCGGGTCATCACGGGCGGCAGCGGCATCGTGACGCACGGGGCCAGCATCCTCTCGATGAGCCGACCCCGGGGTCGCAAGTAGGAAACAATCCGGGCTGCGAGGGAGGGGAGGGGCAGGCGGTCACGCCCCGGCCGTCGACAGGAGCTCGACCTCGAACACCAGGGTGGCCTTGGGGGGAATGGCCCCCGGGTACCCCTCCGCCCCGTAGGCGAAGTCAGGGGGGAGAGTGAGTTTGGCTTTGTCGCCCACCCGCATCCGGGCAACCCCCTCGTCCCATCCCCGGATCACCTGTCCCTGGCCCAGGACAAACCGGAACGGCTCCTTGCGGTCGACCGAGCTGTCAAACTTGGAGCCATCCGTCAGCCACCCCGTGTAGTGCACGGTGACCACGTCGCCTGCCGCGGGCGATTCGCCCGTTCCCAGGGTGAGATATTCGATCTGAAGATTCTTGCTCATGGTTTCGATCCGGGCCGCGCGCCGGTTGCGCATCCGGCGCCGGGGCCCCATCCCACCCCGGTCCATCCCCCTTGGCAAGGCCGCAAATCCGCCATTCGTGAAAGTCTCCTCGTCTCGCGGCCCCCGCCTGGGGCAGGATCGCGGGGTGATCCTGCTGGCAATCGAGAGTTCTTGCGACGAGAGCAGCGCCGCGGTGGTATCCGGGGGGCGGGTCCTCTCGAACGTCGTCTCCTCCCAAACCCGGCTTCACGCCGAGTATGGGGGGGTGGTGCCGGAGCTCGCCACCCGGGAACATCTCCGCAACCTGCCTCCGGTCGTTGCCCTGGCCCTCGCCCAGGCCGGGGTCACGGCGAGGGATCTCCAGGCGGTGGCCGCCACCCAGGGGCCGGGGTTGCCCAATGCCCTGATGACCGGGTTGAAATTCGCCCAGGGGATGGCCTTCGCCCGGGAGGTTCCCTTTGTTGGAGTCCACCACCACGAGGCGCACCTCTATTCCCCGTGGATCGAGGGGGCCCCTCCCGTCGCCGCCTTCGACCGGTTTGAGCCCAATCTCTCCCTCATAGTCAGCGGCGGTCACACCCTGCTCGTCCTGGTGGAGGAGGTGCTTCGGCACCGGGTGCTGGGCGGGACCGTGGACGACGCCGCGGGGGAGTGCTTTGACAAGACCGCCAAGCTGATGGGGCTCCCGTACCCCGGGGGACCGGAGATCGACCGGATGGCGGCCTTGGGGTCGGGGGAGGCGTTCTCCTTTCCCCGCCCGATGCTGCACGACCCGGGGTGTGATTTCAGTTTCAGCGGGCTGAAGACCTCGGTGCGCTATTTCCTGCAGAAGCATCCCGGGCTGCTTGCGGACGAGCGGGGGCGGAACGATCTTTGTGCGAGCGTGCAGTCTGCAATTGTCGAGGTGCTCGCCTCCAAGACGGTCCGGGCCGCCCGGGCTGCCGGGGTCCGGTGCGTGACCGCGAGCGGCGGGGTCACCTGCAACCAGGGGCTGCGGGCCGAACTTGCCAGGCGCTGCGCCTCGGCGGGGCTCCGGCTCCGCCTCGCGGAGCGTTCGCTCTGCACGGACAACGCCGCGATGATTGGGATCCTGGCCGAGCAGAAACTCCTGCGGGGCGCCGCCCCCGGGGCGCTCGACGCGGAGCCGATGCCGCACTGGGCGCTGGCCTGAGATCGCGGCCCTTCCCCCCCGCCTGCCGGCGCGCTGAACGCCGCAACAAAAAAAAGAGCCGCCCCAAAAAGTTTTCCTGTTGGCGTCGGCAGGGGGTGCCGATATAGCGGGAGACGGGCGCTGTGGCGCTGTGCCAGCCGCCCGCGTGGGAATGCCGAAACCTCTCCAGAAAGCGGCCGCCACGGAAGCCGAGATCGCGCTTCTGGGCGATTTGCATCCCCTCGTTCAGCAGCTCGGGGCGACCGAGGGCCTGCACGAGATGGCCCGCATCTCACGCTCGCTGGAGGTTCCCCAGGTCACGCATCCCGACAGCCTTCGAAGTTTCCTCCGGGCCTACCAGAGCCGGATCCTTGTCCCCCTCGAGCTTCCGATCATCCACCAGGCCTACCTGCATGGTGCCGGCGGTCGCAGCCGGGAGCTGGTGGCCCTTGACCAGGAGGTCTCCGCGGCCCCGAAGCTCCGGGACTTTGCCTCCGCCAGCCAGCGTGTCGGCCAGGCCCAGCTCCGCCGCCTCCGTCCGCTGCGCGATGTCCGGGTGCTGCAGCGCTACCTCGCCGCAGTCGAGGCCGGCGACGCCCAGGGGTGGCACACGGTGGTGTTCGGTCTCACCCTTTCGATCTACTCGGTGCCGCTCCGCCAAGGCCTTCTCGGCTACGCCCAGCAGGTGATGCGGGGCTTCATCCACACCGCCGGGATGCGCTTTGCGGTCTCCCACTCCCAGAGCGAGGAGATGATCCAGGAGCTGAACGGGGCCCTTCCCACGGCCCTCGGGACACTCCTCTTCCTCGAGGGGCTGCAGCGCTCCCGGGGTCGATGAGCCGGTGGAGCGAGGCAGCCGGCCTTCGATCCGGCCCACCCCCGCTCCACCCAACCCCGTGAATCCCGGCGTGCCGGGTCAGCGACTCCCCCACCCCCGCACAAAACCGATGCACTGGGCCACATCCGGCACCGAGTGGTCCCAGTTGTTCTCATACTCGATCGAGATGTTCCCATCGAAGCCCTGGGCCTTGAGCTCGGCGAGGCAGCCGGTGATGTCCGAGACCCCAAGGCCGTAGACCTGGTCGGGAAGGTGGGATCCAATGGCGGCCCGTTCCTTGAGGTGGGCGCTGATGACCCGTCCCTTCAGGATCCGGAGGCACTCGACCGGCTTCAGGCCCGAGCTCGCCCAGTGGCCCGTGTCGGCGCAGGAGCCAATCCGGGCATCGCGTCCCTTCAGCTGGGAGGCCAGGTAGGTGGGATCCCAGATCTTGTACCCCGCGTTGCCGGGGTTCTTCGCATGTTCGTGGAACGCGACCTTGATGTCGTACTCCCACACGAGCTTCTCGATCGTGTCCATGGCGTCGAGCGACTCCGTCGTCACGGCGTAGAGGCCGAGCCGCTTCGCGAACTCGAAAATCTTCCGGGCCTCGGCCTCCTCCTTGGGGATCCCCACCACGCCGTAGTTCACGGCCTTCAGGTGATGTTGGGCGAGCTTTGCCTCGACTTTCGCAATGACCTCCGCCGGCGCGTTGTGGTCCCACTTGACCGTCGGCTCCTCCTTGCTGAGGCGTTGTCCGGGGTAGAACTCGATGATCCGGCCCCCAGCCTGGTCGGTTTTCTCAATCGCCTCGAAAACGGTGAACCGGTTGAAGGTGTAGGCCTGGCATCCCAGGGCGAAACCGGCGACCCGGTATTCGGCCGGAATCGGATTCGCCGCCTCCAGCCGCGGGGCGGCAGGGGTGAGTGCGAGGGTCAGGCAGGCGGCGCCCATCCGGGCAAGCCGCTGGAGTGTGAGGGTGGTCATGATCAACTCAGACGTCCGCTCTCCGCCTCGAATTCGGGGTAAAATGACGGGGCTTCACCCCCATGCCCCGGCTCCTCAACGGCCTCCTCTCCCCCACGAATGAGAGGGCGGGAGGGGGCGGAAACCCGCGAGCGGTCCCGCATGGGGAACGCACCAGGGCAGGGGGGGATTCGCCGCTTGCTTTCCCTCCCGCCCGATGCTTAGCTGCTTCCGCAGTACAACAAACCGTTGCACGACCCTGACCTTCTCTTGCCCGGAGGCGCGTCAGGAGGCTGTGCAACAGAAACAAAACGTCATGAAGTCAATGCGCCTCCGAGCTCAGTGCCTCTCCCTGTGCGTCGCCGGTCTCCTGTGTGCCGGTTTTTCCCAAAGCCTCCCGGGCCAGACTCCCCTCCTTCCGATGGACCCCGGGGTCCCCCCGGTCTCCGTCTCCATCGAGGCGACCGACCCCACCGCCACCGAACCCCCAGTCCCGCTCCCGACCGACCGGTATGCGATCGACCGCGGGCAGTTCACGATCTCCCGCGCCGGCGGCACCACCAACGGTCCCCTTGAGATATTCTACGCCCTGGGTGGAACTGCCCGGAACGGGGTCGACTACTCTTCCCTGTCCGGCCGGGCTACGATCCCCGCCGGCTCACGCTCCGTGGTGATCGACGTCCTCCCCATCGACGATGAGCAGATCGAGCCCTCTGAGACGGTCATCGCCCATCTCCTCCTCCCCCCGGCCCCCGCACCCCAGCCCGGGTCGGGATCCGTGGGGGGCTCTCCGACGATGCCGATGCCGCGTCCCCCGTACCTGCTCTGCTCGAACGTCACCGCCACGGTGACGATCCTCGACAATGGGCTCGGCAGCTCCAACCTCCCTCCCCACCTCCGGATCGTGGCCCCCGTGGCGGGGGAGCGATTCGCCGCCCCGGCCGACATCGAAATCCGGGTCGAGACCGTCGACCGCGACGGGTACGTGCCGCATGTCGAGTTCTTCGCGGGGCGCCAGCGCATCGGCGAATCGACGATCACCTTCATCCGCGCCCCGGATCCCGGGACCCCGATCCTCCACACCTTCACCTGGAAGGGGGTCCCGGAAGGGGAGTTCCTCCTGACCGCCGTGGCGCGCGATGACGCGGGGGGGAGCGCCACGAGCGCGGCCGTTCCGGTTCGCGTGGTGACCATCCCCGCCAACGCCCCCGTTGTCACGGTCGAGGCCGTGGATGCCGAGGCGGCCGAGCCGACCCCGCTTCCCCCCGGCATGGGAATGGCCATCCGCCCGAACACCGCCACGTTCCGCATCACCCGGACCAACTCCGATCTCAAAACGCCGCTCATCATCGAGCATCACTTCGAGGGGACCGCGCGTCGCGGCCTCGACTACGTCTCCCCCGGCCCGTTGATCAAGATCCCGCACGGTGCGGCCTCGGTCGATGTGGTCGTGGAGGCCATCGATGACGACCTTGAGGAAGGGGACGAGACCGTGGTGCTGGTGATCGATACCGCCCCGTGCGTCGGCAAGTCTCCCGTCCACTGCTACGCGGTGGGGGGCACGGGCTCCGCCACTGCCGTCATCAAGGACAACGATCCCAACCCGTCGCTTCCGCCGAGGATCACCCTTTCCGCCATCGACCCCATCGCGTCGGAGGGGACCAACCGCCCGGCTGGCCGGACCGGCACCTTCCTGGTGCACCGCAGCGGGGTGACGAACGAGGCGGTCACCGTGGGCCTCAAGGTGAGCGGCACCGCGACGCCCGGGAAGGACTACGATGCGCTTCCGTCGAGCGTCACGATCCCCGCGGGGGCCCGCAACGTGAGACTGGTCGTCACCCCGGTCGATGACTCGGAGTGGGAACCGGTGGAGACGGTGCGGCTTGAGCTCCTGCCGGCCCCGGTGCCGACTCCCAGGCCGATCGGATGGCCAGCCTATCTCCTCGGTCGATCGACCCGTGCCGTGGTCCTCATCCTGGACAACGATCAGCCCGACCCGGCGACCGGCCTCTGCCCCGACGGCCTGGCTCATGTGGCTCTTCCCGTCGACTCGAGCACCCCCTGCCACGTGGAGGTTTCGGACGACCTCGACCTCTGGGTCCCGTGGGCTGCGGTGACCCCGGTGGATGGGGTTGCCCACTTCTGCGACCCCGACTCGTCGGATCCCGGGGCTGCCGCCGCCCCCCGCTTCTACCGGGTGGTGGAAGGGGTCTCGGAGGTGCTCCCCTGAGCCGCGAGGGATAGCCCGCGACTAAACGTTTCCGCCAGCCCCGCGATTGACTGTTGCAGGTCGGTCGCGGGGCTTTCGTTTGGCGACCAGGCGACGAGCCCGACGGAGCGGGACCCTCGGTTCCCCGGCGGCCGGGAGAGTGGGCCCGCGTCGGCCGGGTCGGTCTCCCCCCCCGGGGCGCGGACGGCCGAAGCGGCGTTGTCGGGGCTGTTGGCTCGCAGCAAAATCCACCTTTGATCTTCCCCCGGCGGGTGCTACTTTTCGCGCTCCTTGAGCCTGTCTCTATGGACTACAAGAATACAGTCAACCTGCCCCGCACCGACTTCCCGATGAAGGCGGATCTCGTGACCCGTGAACCTCAGCGCCTGGAGCAATGGGCGCGGACCGGGCTCTATGAACGCATTCAGGCCGCGCGCGCGGGTGCCCCCAGGTTCGTCCTGCACGACGGTCCCCCGTTTGCCAACGGGGATGTCCATGTCGGCACGGCGCTCAACAAGGTGCTCAAGGACATCGTGGTGAAACAGAAGAGCCTGCAGGGCCTCAGCGCCCCCTACGTCCCGGGCTGGGACTGCCACGGCCTGCCGATTGAGTTCAAGGTCACGCAGGAGCTTCGCAAGGAAGGGAAGACCGACGCCACCCCGGCCACGATTCGCGCCGCCTGCGACGCCTACGCCCGGAAGCACATCGACCTGCAGCGGGGCCAGTTCAAGCGACTCGGGGTGCTGGGCGACTGGGATCGCCCGTACCTCACCCTCGACCGCGGGTATGAGGCGGAGGAGCTCCGGCTGTTCGCGGACATCGTCGAGAAGGGGTTTGTCTATCGTGGGAAGAAGCCGGTTTATTGGAGCATCCCGTGCCGCACCGCGCTGGCGGAGGCCGAGGTGGAATACCACGACCACGTCAGCCAGAGCGTCTATGTGAAGTTTCCGGTGGTGGGGCAGCCCGGGGTGTTCATCCTGATCTGGACCACGACCCCGTGGACCCTGCCCGCCAACCTGGCCGTGGCCTACAACTCCACGTTCCACTACTCCCTGATCCTCGCGGGCGGGGAGACCTACCTGGTCTCCAACGCGCTGCTCTCCCAGGTCTCTGCCAAGGCCGGGTGGGATGCCTACCAGATCCTCCGGACGGTGTATGGCGAGGAGCTCGCCACGCTGGAGTACGAACATCCGTTCTGCAACCGCACCGGGCGGCTCCTTGCCGGGGATGACTTTGTTGAGAACTCCACCGGCACGGGGTTCGTGCATATCGCCCCCGGGCACGGGCTCGAGGACTACGGTCTCGGGATGCGCCACGGGCTGCCTGTGTACTCCCCGGTCGATGATGAAGGGTGCCTGGCGCACACCGCCGACCTCCCCGCGGCGCAGCAGATGCCGGCGGTTCTGGTTGGAAAGTCGGTCCTCGAGAAGGGGGGGCGGACCAGCGAGGCGAACGAGGCGGTGCTGGCCCTCCTCAAGGAGATCAACCGGCTGCTGATCCACGAGCCCTATTCCCACCAGTATCCCCATTGCTGGCGCAGCAAGACCCCGGTGGTCTTCCGGGCCATGGATCAGTGGTTCGTGCGAATCGACCACACGGCTCCCGGCTGCCAGGCGTTCCGCCAGCAGGCGGTGGCCGAAATCGACCGCGTGACCTGGGTGCCCGACTGGGGGATCAACCGGATCCGCGGGGCCGTGGAGTCACGTCCCGACTGGTGCATCTCGCGCCAGCGGTCGTGGGGGGTCCCGATCCCGGCGTTCTACGATGCCCAGGGGAACGCGATCCTCGACGCCGCGGTGGTGCGGCGGGCCGCCGACCTCGTCGGCCGCGAGGGAAGCCAGGTCTGGTTCGAAAAAAGCGCGGCGGAGCTCTGGTCGCTCTGCCGCCCCGAGAACTGGGCCGGCCCGGAGGCGACGGCGAAATCGGCCGACACGCTCGACGTCTGGATCGATTCGGGATCCAGCTCCCGTGCCGTCCTGGCGACGCGCCCGGTGTTCCACGGGCCGCGGGCGGATGGCTCCACGCCGCGCCCGTTTCAGGCAGACCTGTACCTCGAGGGATCGGATCAGCACCGGGGCTGGTTCCAGTCGTCATTGCTCCTTTCCCTGGCCGGCAACGGAGCGGCGCCGTACCGAACCGTCCTGACCCACGGGTTCATGGTCGATGCCGATCGCGAGAAGATCTCCAAGAGCAAGCAGGGGGGGTACGAGAAACCCCAGACCTCGGAGAGATACGTGAAGGAGTTCGGGGCTGACGTGCTCCGCCTCTGGGTTGCCAGCCAGGACTTCCGGAACGACATCGTGGTGAGCGAGGAGCGGATGAAGAAGGTGGGTGAAACCTACCGCCTGATCCGGAACGCGCTCCGCTACCAGCTTTCCAACCTCTACGACTTCGACCCGGCGAAGCACTCCCTCCCGGACGCCGCGCTGACCGGGCTGGACCGGTGGATCCTCGGGGAGTTCGCCTCTCTGGAGGCCGACGTGGCGAAGGCCTACGACGCCTACGAGTTCCATGTCGTCTACCAGCGGGTGGCGCAGTTCGTGGCCGTGGAGCTGAGCGCCCTCTATCACGATGTGGTGAAGGACCGTCTCTACACCGACCCCGCGGGCTCCCCACGTCGTCGCTCGACCCAGACCGCGCTCCACCGGATCGTCACCGGCCTGGCGCAGCTGCTCTCGCCCGTGCTCTCGTTCACCGCGGACGAGGCGTGGGAGTTCCTTCCCGGCCGCCCGCACCCGAGCGTGCATGAATCGGTGTGGCGTCCCCGCCCGTTTGACCGGGGCGAGGGGGAGAAGGCGGCCTGGCAGAAGCTCTTCGCCATCCGTGACCAGGCCCTTCCCGTGCTCGAGCAATCGCGCCAGGCCAAGACCATCGGCAAGGCGCTGGAGGCCCGCCTCGACATCGAGGTCCCTGCCGAATGGCTCCCCGAGGTCGCTCCGCTTTCGGCCGTCCTCCAGGAGCTCCTGAACGTGTCGCAGCTCACCCTGCGGGCCGGCTCCGGCACCTCGGCCATGGCCACCGTGACCCGGGCCGACGGCGTGAAGTGCGAGCGGTGCTGGCACTGGGAGACCACCGTCGGGAGCCTCGCCGCACACCCGACTCTCTGCACCCGGTGCGTCGAGGCGGTTCTCACCTTCCCAGGGGTGGCCTGAGTTCCCGGCCCGCCTCCCCAAGGGGAGAACGGCTCCAGCACGGTCCTCGCTCTCAGGCACGAGCGAGGGCCTGCTCCGTTGCTGGAGGCTGCAGGGCCCCCCCACAAAAAGAAAAAGAGCCAATAGATGACTCTATTGGCTCTGGTGACGAGGTCGTTAACGTCTTCACCAAGACGCTCAGAAGGGCAATGAGGCCAACTATTCAGCGCTGCCCGAACCCCACTGCAAGCAAGACCTCTCTGCCAACCCTAAACGAGCAGCGGTACTACTCCTCCATTGATCCGGAGGGGGAGCGTTTTGTTCAATAGTTTTTTTGACAAAAGTTTTGCCAAGGAGGGAAAAATATTCCCATAGTCAGGGCTCCTTAAGTTCAGGCTTATCTCCTCCACCGGATTTCCCTTACGAACGCTTTCCCCGGCCCCGCGGGCTTCCTTTCTACCGAGTGGTTACCGCTGCTGCGAGTTGTGGGATGTCGGTGAAGACCCTGACACGGGTGCGGGTAGCGCGTACGTTCCCGAGCGGCGTTTCGGTGGTGAGGAGCGACTGGGCGAGGGCGGGGGCCTTGCCGGCGCCGCTGGCGAGCACCCAGACCTCGCGTGCCTCGCGGATGAGGGTGTAGGAGGCGGTGATTCGGTTGGGGGGAGGTTTCGAGGCGACGACGGGGCGGAAGAGGGGGGATGTGGCGGTGTCGGCCACGGGGTCTCCCGGGAAGAGGGAGGCGACATGGCCATCCTCCCCCATGCCGAGGATCACGAGGTCGATGCGGGGCACGGTGCCGTTCGGGGAGGCCAGGATTTCACGGAGTTCGCGCTCCGCCTCGGCGGCGGCTGCGGGCGGGGGAAGTTCGCCCCGGATGCGGTGGATCCGTCCGGCCGGGATCCCGAGCGGTTGGAGGAGGTGCTGGTTTGCGAGGGCAAAGTTGCTCTCCGGGTCCGTTGGGGGAACGCAGCGCTCATCCCCCCAGAAAAAGTGGACGGAGCCGAGGCCGGGGGACTCCGCGGGGGCGAGGTGGGCGAGGGCCGTGCAAAACCCCCTGGCGATCCTCCCTCCGCTGAGGGCGACGGTTCGCGGGCCGGTGGGGGTGCCGGGCGATGTTGCAAACCGGATGAACTCCCGGGCCGCGGCCGAGGCGAGCTCGGCGTCGGAGGGAAACTGCAATAGCGTGAGTTCGTTCACGACTGGGGCTGGGGGTCGCGCCAGGCGCGCCCCTCGCGGGTGAGCAGCTCGGCGGCGCGCTCCGGGCCCCAGGTCCCCGCGGGATAGAACTCCTGCGGGGTGAGGGGTGTCTCGGCCCAGCTCGCGGCGATCGGATCGACGATGCCCCACGCCGCCTCGACCTCGTCGCGTCGGATGAAGAGGGTGGCATCCCCGCCGATCGCTTCCAGGAGCAGGCGCTCGTAGGCTTCGGGCGTGTAGGCGCCGAACTCCGCGTCGTAGCTGAAGTGCATCCGGACGGGACGGATCTGGATGCTGTTGCCCGGGATCTTCCCGTTGAACCGGAGGGTGATCCCCTCGTTGGGCTGCAGCCGGAGGGTGATTGCGTTTGCGTCGAGCTTCGGTCCGCACTGCGCGGCGAAGAGCACGTTGGGCGTGGGGCGGAACTGGACCCGGACCTCGCTCGCGCTCAGGGGGAGGTACTTTCCGGTGCGGAGGTAGAACGGGACGCCGGCCCAGCGCCAGTTGTCGATCAAGAGGCGCATGGCGACGAAGGTCTCGGTGTTCGAGCTCGGGTTGACCTTCGGCTCCTGGCGGTACGCGGGGCAGGGCTGTCCCGCGATCGACCCGGCCGTGTACTGGCCCCGCACCACATGGCTGGAGACCTGGGTCGGCTGCATGCGACGCACGGCGTTCAGCAGCTTAACCTTCTCATCGCGCACCGACTCCGCCTCGAGGGAGACGGGGGGTTCCATGGCGACCAGGGCAAGGACCTGCAGCAGGTGGTTCTGCAGCATGTCGCGGAGGGCTCCGGCCTCCTCGTAATAGCCGGCGCGGGCGCCGACGCCGAGCTTCTCGCTGACCGTGATCTGAACGTGGTCGACCGACTGCCGGTTCCAGAGCTGCTCGAAGATCGAGTTGGAGAAACGGAACATGAGGATGTTCTGGACGGTTTCCTTCCCCAGGTAGTGGTCGATCCGGTAGATCTGACGCTCTTGGGCGAACCGCGTGAGCTCGGCGTTGAGGGCCTGCGCCGAGGCCAGATCGTGCCCGAACGGCTTCTCGACGACCAGCCGCTGCCAGGCCCCCGGGGTCTGGTGGCGGGTCATCAGCTTCGCGCCGTGAAGCTGCTCGGCCACCTGGGCGAACTGGCTCGGGCTGATCGAGAGGTAAAAGAGGAGGTTACGGCGGAGCTGCGGCTCGTTGAAGCCCTCGAGCAGGGAGGTGAGCCGCGCATACGCCGCGGGGTCCGTCAGGTCCCCCTGGCAGTAGGAGAGATTGGCGGCGAACTCGCTCCAGGCGGCCTCGTCGACCTTCTTGCTGCGGGAGAACTGCTGCAGCGCCGCCTTGAGCTCCTCGCGCCAGCTCTCGTTGGACTTCTCCCGGCGGGCGAATCCGATGATCCGAAACGGGGAGGGGAGGCGCTTTTCGATGAAGAGGTGATAGAGCGCCGGAATGAGCTTGCGGGAGGTGAGGTCCCCGCTGGCGCCGAAAATCACGATCGAACAGGGTTCCACCACCTTGCGGCCGAGGTCCAAGCGGCACGTGAGGACTTCATCCAGCTGATCCATAGGGGCGGAGGATGGAGAAGGCAGCATCCGATTTCAACCCTGTTGGTAAATTTGTAGGCATCCGCCCCGGTTCCCGCTAGGCTCCCCGGGTCATGGATACCGGACGATTCACGAAGCTGCTGGCCCGTTCACGGATGGCTCTCGCCCTCGCCGCATGCGCGGCCTCGATCTCGATCTACACCGCCGCTCCCGGCGCCGCGGCGGGCGAGGTGGCCTCCGAGGCCAAGCCGTGGCTGATCCCGCCCCACGTCCTCGAGTTCGTCGGGCCGGTGGCGCAGCTCTTCGGAACGAACTCAGCCTTCGGGGCCCGCGTCATGGTCTCGCACGCCGGCGACCCGAAGGAGGTCAAGCCGGCGGGAGGCACCCTCCTCTTCCGGGATGGCAGCACGATCTACGAGCCCGACTCCGCGCCGGTGCGCGGCCCGAGCACCAAGAGCCGCAAGGAGCGGGATGGCGATTTCGGCCTGCTGGTTGTGAGCCTTCTCCCCCAGAAGATGACCTACGTGGTCAGCGAAGGGGTGTCGGGCTACACCGAGGTTCCGTTCGGCAAGCCGGAGGGGGGACCCTACGGCGTGGCCGAGAAGGAGGTGGGGCGCGAGCGGGTCCAGGGTTTCGACTGCATCAAGCTGCTCGTGGTGGTCCAGCCCGACGTGGGGGACCCGCAGAGCTTTTTCGTCTGGCGCGCGCCGAAGCTCCGCGGCTTCCCGCTCCGGATCGAGAGGACCAAGGGGGGGCCGGGCACCATCTTCGCCTTCTCGAACGTCCGTTTTGAGCGGCCCGCCGATTCCCTCTTCGCCCAACCCGACGGGTACCATCACTATGACAGCCTGAACGCGATGAGCGAGGAGATGACCCGTCGCGTCTGGAATGTTTACCGTAAGCCGGAGCAATCGATCGCCTTCCCGGACGCCAACATCCAGCGCGCCGGAGGCACCCCCGGGCGCCGTCCCGGCAGCTATTAGCCTCCGAGGCATTCCTCCAAGCCCCTACCAGGAGACCCCCGAACCCGATTGGGGGTGTTGCCGGACAACGGGTTGCAGTTGTCGTGAGGGGACCCCTCAATTCGGTTTCCTGCCGGGCTTGCAGTTCCTATTGGCTGCGGCACAATGCGCGGCTCCGGTCGTTGGGCCGGACTGATTCCAGACCGAAAAAAACGCCTTTTATGCAGCATATCCGCAACATTGCGATCATCGCGCACGTCGACCATGGGAAGACGACGCTGGTCGATTGCCTCCTTAAGCAGTCCGGCACCTACCGGGCCAACCAGGCCGAGACCCAGGTGGAACGACTGATGGACTCGATGGACCTGGAGAAGGAGAAGGGGATCACGATCCGGGCCAAGAACGCGGCCTTTAAGTACAAGAATTACCACGTCAACATCGTCGACACCCCGGGACACGCCGACTTTGGCGGCGAGGTGGAGCGGATCATGAACATGATCGACGGCGTGCTCCTCGTGGTGGACGCCGCCGAGGGTCCCCAGGCCCAGACCCGCTTCGTCCTGCGCAAGGCGCTGGAGGCGGGAGCCAAACCGATCGTGGTCATCAACAAGATCGACCGCGACAACGCGAACCCGAAGAAGGTGCTCGACCAGGTGTTCGAGCTCTTCATGAGCCTCAACGCCACCGACGAGCAGCTCGACTTCCCCTTCATCTACGCCAGCGCCAAGGCCGGCTACGCCAAGACCGAGCTCGACCATGTCACGGGCACCATGGAGCCCCTGTTCGAGGCCATCGTGCGGGAGATCCCGCCCCCCCGCGCCCATGCGGGCGAAGGCTTCCAGCTGCTGGTTGCCAACCTCGATTACAGCGATTACCTCGGTCGTATCGCGTTCGGCAAGGTGCATGTCGGCAAGGTGAAGGTGGGCGATGCCTCCGTTTGCAACCATGGGAACGGAACCAAGAGCAAGGGGAAGATCACCGCGATCTACCACTTTGAGGGGATGAAGCGGATCGAGGTCCAGGAGGCCCACGCAGGGGATATTGTCGGGCTCACCGGCTTTGAGGATGTGTTCATCGGCGAGACGATCTGCGACTCCGAGCTCCGCCCCTCCCTCCCGTTCAAGCCCATCGACCCGCCGACCATTCAGATGGAATTCGCGGTCAACGACGGCCCGTTGGCCGGCATGGATGGCAAGCTGGTCACCGCGCGCCACATCTGGGAGCGCCTGGTGCGTGAGATTCGCACCAACGTGGCCCTCCGGATCAAGCAGACCTCCGACCCGAAGGTGTTCGAGGTCGCCGGCCGTGGCGAGATGCAGATCGCCATTCTGGTCGAGCAGATGCGTCGCGAAGGGTATGAGGTCCTGGTCAGCCGCCCCGAGGTGCTCTACCGCAAGGATGCCGAGGGGAACCTCCTCGAGCCGATCGAGAAGCTCTTCCTTGAAATCCCGCAGACCTCGATGGGCTCGGTGATGGAAAACCTCGCCTTCCGCAAGGCGGAGATCACCGCGATGAACCACCACGGCGAGGAGGTCAGCATCGAGGCCCTGATCCCGACCCGCGGGCTGATTGGTTTCGAAACCGACCTCGTCAACCTGACGCGCGGCCTTGGGGTCATCAGCCATCTCTTCCATGAATACGGCCCGGACCGGGGCGAAATCGCCGCCCGGAAGAACGGATCGCTCGTCAGCATGGAGGATGGCGAGGCGACTTCCTACGCGCTGAACCTCGTCCAGGAGCGCGGCCGCCTCATGGTCGAGGCCGGTGACAAGATCTACAGCGGGATGATCGTGGGCGAGAACGCGCGCGAGAACGACATCCCCGTCAACCCCTGCAAGACGAAGCACCTGACCAACATGCGGTCCCAGGGCGACGGCAAGGGGATCCAGCTCAACGCCCCCCTCAAGCTCAGCCTGGAGCGGGCCCTTGAGTACATCGGCTCGGACGAGTACGTGGAGGCCACCCCCCTGAACCTCCGCCTTCGCAAGAAGATCCTCGACGAGAATCTCCGCAAGCGGGCCGCCCAGAACCGGGCCATCAAGGTGGTCGAGGGCTGAGGCCCCCGGCCGGACCCGTCGTCGCGTCCAGGCCATGTACCGTCTCGCGCTCAAGATGCTCTTCGCCAACCGGGCGAAGTACGTCATGCTGCTGAGCGGTCTGACCTTCGCCACGCTGCTCATGACGCAGCAGGCCGGGGTCTTCGTCGGGATCCTCTCCTGGACCCAGGGCAACCTGCAGAACATGCGGGCCCGCATCTGGGTCGTCGACCCCAAGGTCGAACAGGTCAACGAGGTGAAGCCGATGCGCGACACCGACGTGAGCCGCGTTCGCACGGTCAACGGGGTCGCATGGGCCGTTCCCCTCTACTGGGGACTCCTTCAGGCCCGTCTCGTGGACGGAACCTTCAAGGCGATCCAGCTCGTCGGCCTCGACAACGCCACCATGGTCGGGCGGCCGGGCAAGATGATCGCCGGACGGATCGAGGACCTGCGCATCCCCAACGCCGTGATCATCGACGATCTTGCGGTCGAGCGCCTCAGCCGGGGTCGCGCCCGGCCCATCGGAATCGGGGATACGTTTGAGATGAACGACAAGGAGGCCCGGGTCGTGGGGGTCTGCAAGACCGAGAAGTCGTTCTTTGGCTACCCCTATATCTTCAGCACCTACGAGCAGGCCCTCGATTTCGCCCCGAAGACCCGCAAGATGCTCAGCTTCATCCTGGCGGAGCCGGCCCCCGGGTGGACGCCGGAACAGACCGCGGAGCGGATCCGGATCGAGACCGGGCTCGGGGCTTATACCGAGGCGGCCTTTGGGGACTCGACGGTGAAGTGGTTCTTCCGGAACACCGGCATCCCGATCTCCTTCGGGATGACGATCATCCTCGGGTTCATCGTCGGAATCGCGGTGGCGGGGCAGACCTTCTACTCGTTCGTTCTCGAGAACCTCCGCCACATCGGCGCCCTCAAGGCGATGGGGGCAGGGGATGGGCTCCTCGCCAGGATGGTGCTGCTGCAGGCGTTTGCCGCAGGGCTCATCGGGTATGGCATAGGGCTTTTGCTGACGGTCATCGTCGGCTCGATGTTCCTCCGGAAGGGGATGCCCCCCTTCGCCCTCCCGTGGCAGATTCCGGTGGGGACCGCCGGCGCCATCCTGGTGATCTGCCTCTTTGCGGCCCTGTTGGGGATCCGCCGGGTGCGCCGGTTGGAGCCTGCCATCGTCTTCCGCGGCTGACCCGGTCTCCGCTCCCCCCGTGTGGCGCCTCCCCCGATGACCCCAACCGAGAATCCAACCACCGGCCCCGCGCCCGAGGGGTCTGCGATCTCGGTGCGGGGGGTGAGCAAGACCTTCGGCCACGGCGACGCGGCGACTCCGGCATTGAAGGGGATCAATTTCGAAACCCGCTCCGGGGAGCTCCACATGGTGGTCGGTCCCTCGGGGTGCGGGAAGACCACCTTGCTGAGCGTCATCGCCGGGACACTCGACTTCGATGCCGGCGAGGTGGTGGTCTGCGGAACCTCGCTCCATGGGGTCTCCCGGTCCCGCGTCACGCGGTTCCGCGGAGAAGCGATCGGGTTCATCTTCCAGCAGTTCAATCTCATTCCCACCCTGAGCCTGGTGGAGAACGTCAGCATCCCGTTGCTCCTGAACCGCGTCCCCCGGCGGGAGGCGGAGGCCCGGGCGGCGCTGCTCCTCGAGCGGGTCGGCCTGAAGGGGCGGGAGTCGGATGTGCCTCTCAATCTTTCCGGCGGGCAGCAGCAGCGGGTGGCGATCGC
>DMJJ01000222.1:0-1425 GCA_003452185.1 Verrucomicrobiales bacterium
TTCTACGACGTCATCGACGACCCCAAGGGGACCTGGCAGTTCGACACCTCCAAGGGGCTGTTGAAGCGCCAGTACGGATCGAACTACGCCGGCGTCTGCCATGCGGCGCTCCCCCAAAAGGGGCACACCCGGCCCGGAGAGATCCTCTTCGGCACCGACTCCCACACCTGCATGGCCGGGGCGTTCAACCAGTTCGCCACCGGGATCGGGAACACCGATGCCGGGTTTGTCATGGGAACCGGCAAGCTCCTCATCAAGGTCCCCGAGACGATGCATTTCCGGATCGAGGGCCAGCTCCAGCCCGGGGTCATGGCCAAGGATGTCATCCTGCATGTGATCGGCGAGATCGGGTTCGACGGCGCCACCTATCGGGCGATGCAGTTCGACGGCCCCGGGGTTGCAAGCCTCTCCATCGACGACCGGATGACCATCGCCAACATGGCCATCGAGGCCGGGGGGAAGAACGGGATCTTCGAGTTCGACGCCCGCACCCGGGAGTATGTCGACTCGCGGGTCCGGCTCAACGGCACCCGCAGCAGCTACGAGCCGGTGGAGGCGGACAAGAACCAGAAGTTTGTCCACGAGCAGACCATCGACCTCTCGAAGCTCGAGCCGACGGTCGCCTGTCACCCCGACCCGGGCCAGCGCAAGACCGCCAAGGAGCTCTCCGGCGTGAAGCTCGACCGGGCGTACGTCGGATCCTGCACGGGCGGCAAGACGAGCGACTTCGTGGAGTTTGCCCGCATCCTCCGTGGGCGCCGCGTGACCATCGACACCTTCGGAGTCCCGGCGACGCCGGAGATCGTCCACGATCTCCAGACCACCCGCTGGGGCGCCTCCACCATCTGGCAGATCCTCGTGGATGCCGGGGTGCAGATGACCGAGAACGCGGGTTGCTCCGCGTGCCTGGGCGGCCCCGTGGACACGTTCGGCCGGATGAACGCCCCCCTCAAGTGCATCAGCGCGACGAACCGCAACTTCCCCGGCCGCATGGGCCACAAGGAGTCGCAGGTATTCCTCGCCTCCCCTGCCACCGTGGCAGCGAGCGCGCTTGCGGGGCGGATCGCCGATCCGCGCGACTACTTGAATGGACAAACCTAGCAGAATCGACTACCTGCTCGAACGTCTCATCTGGCTGCTGGTCCTCTCGGTCCTGGTCGTGGGCCCGGTGGCAAAGGGCCTGGCCCACCCGAACGATTTCATCATCGCCCTCTGGCTCTCCATCGGAGCCATGGGGGCGTGGATTCTCAGGCTCTGGCTGGTGCCCCAACACCGCCTGCTCTGGCCGCCCGCCTGCTACGCCGTGGCGGCCTTCGCCGGGTACGCCATCTGGCGCTACACCCAAAGCCCCATCGAGCATGTCGCCCGCCAGGAGCTCATCCGGGTGCTCCTCTATGCGGGGATGTTCTTCCTCTTTCTCAACAA
>DMJJ01000222.1:1779-4742 GCA_003452185.1 Verrucomicrobiales bacterium
GCGATGGGGATCTCGGCCTACGCCATCTACCAGTTCGTGACCCACTCGGAGCTGGTCCTCCACACCGTTCGCCCGCCCGGCTACGAGGGGCGCGCCTCGGGCACTTACATCAACCCGAACCACCTCGCCGGGTTCCTGGAGATGGTTCTTCCCATGGGGCTGGCACTCATCCTGGCGGGACGATTCAGCATCCTTGCCAAGGTGCTCCTGGCCTACGCCACCCTGGTGATCCTTACCGGCCTAGCCCTCACCATCTCGCGGGGAGGCTGGCTCGCGGGGTCGGTTGGAATCGCGTTTCTGTTCGCCTTCTACCTCTTCCAACAGAAGGAGGGATGGGGCCCGCCGATCGCCGGGGCGATCCTCCTTGGATGCATCGCCCTCGGACTGTACGCCGTGGCCAAGCGGGCCGATACCCACCAGAACCGGCTCACCGACGTCCGTCGGACCTTTGACGTCCGTTTCAAGGTCTGGCCCGCAGCCATACAGGTCTGGAAAGACCACCTTTGGCTCGGGGCGGGCCCGGATCACTTCGACTACTATTTCCGCAAATACCGGATGGCCAGCGACCAGCTTGTGGGGCGGCCCGGCCGGGTGCACAACGACTACCTCAACACCCTGGCCGACTGGGGGGTGGTGGGCCTCGGCCTTGTGGCTTGGGCCGTGGGGGCCGTCGCGTGGGGGTTTTTCCGTGGCTGGAGGAACCTCCAGCGCACGGGCAACGAGGTCGGGGGCCCGAGGCAGAGCACCCGGGCCGCGATCGCCCTGGGGGCGGCGTCGGGGCTGATCGCGATCCTCGCCCACTCGGTATTCGACTTCAACATGCACATCCCCGCGAACGCCCTGCTCGCGGTCACCCTCATGGCGATCCTGACCGGATACCTCCGGTTTGGCTCCGAGCGCCACTGGATGAGCAACGCCCTCTGGGTCCGCCTGCTGGTGAGCCTGCCGCTGGCCGGGTGGGTTGCCTACATGTCACGCGAGGCGCTCACGCTCACCCGGGAGACCCGGGAGCTGGCCGCCGCGGCCGCGATCCACGAGGAGACCCCGGCGAGACTCGACCACTTGAAGCAGGCGTTCGGATTTGAGCCCCGCAACCCGGTCACCGCTTACGACATCGGGGAGCACTACTGGCGCGAGGCCTCCGAGGGGGCCGCCGGCAACGAGGCCGTCGCCCGCGAGGGGATGGAGTGGTTCAAGACGGCGAGCCTCCTCAACCCCCTGGATCCCGCCTCCCTGATCCGCTGGGGCATGTGCCTCGACTGGCTGGAGCGTCACGACGAGGCGGGCCCGTTCTTCCAGAAGGCGCTCGACCTCGACCCGAACGGGTTCAGCACGGTGGGCCACATGGGATGGCACCTCTTCCAGCTCGGTCAGTACGCGAAGGCCAAGGAGTGGTTCGAGAAGTCGAAGGGGCTCTACTGGAAAGAGAACCCGCTCGCGGACACCTATCTCAAGATCATCGAGAAGAAACTGGGGGAGCCCCGTCCCAAGTGACCGCGGAGGGGGTGGGGCCATTTGGGCTTTGCCTCCGCGGGCCTCCCCCACTACGTTGCCGCCGTGCCTGACAACATACCGCATCCCCTGGAGCTGCTCCCGAGCGCCGGGGAGTCCATGGCCTGGTTTTGTCTGCGCACGCACGCCAAGCACGAGCACATCGCCGCGGCCCACCTCAAGCGGCACGAGCAGATCGAGGTGCTGAACCCGCGCGTCCGGTTTTGGCGGGCGACCCGCGCGGGGCGGATCCAGGTGACGGAGTCGCTCTTTCCGAACTACCTCTTTGCCCGCTTCGATTGGCGAACCTCGCTCAACCGGATTCACTACGCCCCCGGGATCGGGGGGATCGTCCACTTCGGGACCCGCTGGCCGACGATCCCGCCTGAGGCGATCGCCGAGCTGCGGCGGCTTGTTGGGGATGGGGAGCTGCAGGACATTCCGGATGGGCTGCAAGCGGGCGAGGAGGTGGAGATCGCCGGCGGGGCGTTTCATGGGTTGAAAGCCCTGGTGACGCGCGTCATGCCTGGGAGGGACCGGGTGATCGTGCTGCTCGATTTTCTGGGTCGCCAGACCACGGTGGAGATTGGACGCATCGAAGTGGTGCGGGCCGGCTTTCAGCGTTGACCCTGGGTGCGTGGCCGACTCAATCTGCTCCGGCGTCCTTGCGACGCTGCAGCCTGTGGCACCGCAGCATCCTGCCGCCCGGGAGTGAATCGGAAAGGTGGGAACTGGGAATGCATCCGTAGCTCAACTGGATAGAGCTTCTGACTTCGGATCAGAAGGTTACAGGTTCAAATCCTGTCGGATGCACCAGCTTTTCAATAAGCTAGTTGTATCGCTTTTGGAGCGCCGTTTTCAGACCAAACCAGAACCCACTGGGCCATTTCTGGGCCACTTTTTGGGTCCTCAAAAGGCGCTTCGAACTGGGAGTGCTACCGACGAGAGCGACCCGCGGGCTCACCTGGTTCGCCCCGCAGAAGCACTTCTCGTCACTGAGGCGCAGCCGTGTTGGGAGCGCAGACCACCCTGTAAAACCGACGAGCCTCACTCGCCGCCACGCGGTCGACGATGCTCGTGACTCCGCCAACCCCGACCAGGCCGGAGCGTAGGGAAACCCAGTTGTTGGTCGTCAGCGTCGAGTGGTAGTCCACCGAGTAGAGCCGGTTGCTCTGGGTGGGCCACGAGACCTCGTACTCCACGAACTTCGGCTCGATCTTTGCAAAGGGGCCGGGGAAGCAAGGGTCATCCGGGATGTCGATGGTGTAGATCTGGGCGGGATCGTGAGTCCAAGTGCCGTTCACCAACCGCCCCTGCTCTGCCAGATACAGGCGGTTCCCGGGGCCATCATACGCCCGGGTCATGCAAAAACCATTTTGAGAGCAAACGGGCTCGGAAAGGGGTGACACATGGTTGTTGATTTTGCCGGAAGGTAACCCACTTCTGGCAGACAAGAGATCGGAAGAGCACAC
>DMJJ01000043.1 GCA_003452185.1 Verrucomicrobiales bacterium
CCGCTCACATCCTCAAAAAATCCAACCTCCACACTCCCTGGCTTCGACCCCGCCGCCAACACTTCGCCCGGCGCGACTTCATGCTCGTCGATCTCGTAAATCCGGTTCGGAATCGCTCGTTCCAAAACGCTGGTCGACCCGCTCCGCCAGCGAACCTCGATCCGAAGCTGGTTCGTCATCGCCCCGGCAGCGAACGTCCTGATCGAGTCGTCGCCCGAGAGATAGCGGCCGCCCGAGATGATCTGCTGGCTCTGGGGGACCGGCCCGCCCGTGACCGAGATCCTCGCACCGATCCCCTGCCGGTTGCCGCGGGTCCCGCGCAACCTCACGGCGACTCGCGGTGCCGTCGCCTCGTTCCGGAGAATCTCCACGGGCGCGTTCATCCGATTGATCACCACATCGAGGTCCCCATCGCCATCGAGGTCAGCCAGGGCCATTCCCTGGGAGACGCCGGTCGAGTTGAAGCCCCATTCCCGGCTGACGTCAGCGAACGTGAGGTCACCGCGGTTCCGAAACGCCACCTTAGGGAGCGGAAGCGGCGGGAAGCTGGAGGTGGTCTCAGCCATCCTCCCCTTGGCGCCGCGCCTGCGGGAATCAAACTGCCGGAGCGCGTCGGAGTCGGTGGCATCGTGAGGATGGCCGGTGGCGAGGAGCAGATCCTCGTAGCCATCCAGATCGACGTCGAGGAAGAGGCATCCCCATGACCACCCCGAGGCCTGGACCCCGGCGAAGTGGGCCAGCTCGGCATAGGTGTTGTCGCCCCGATTCACCAGGAGTGTGTTCCGTTTCAGCTGCGGCTGGCTGTCCCAGATGAGGGGATCCTCGTACGGCCAGCCTCCCCAAGGGATTGGCTCGAGCTCGAAGTTGTCGCGTTGCACGCTGCGGCGCGTGTGCGACATGCTCAACATCTCGGCGACGAAGAAGTCATCATGGCCATCGCGATTGATGTCCGCGAAGTCGACCGCCATCGAGGCGAACGGAAAGTCCCGCAGGGCGCTGCGGGCGACCGGAGCAAAGCGCCCCTTGCCGTCGTTGATCCAGAGTCGATCGGGGGAGAAGAAGTCGTTGCAGACGTAGAGATCCGGGGCGCCGTCACCATTCACGTCCCGGAACTGCGCCGAGAGGCCCCAGTCGCGCGGGGGGGAGCGAAGCGGGGCTCCCTTCGAATCCATGAACACCCCGTTGGTCCAGGAGACGGCCTGAAAGCGGCCGTGACCGTCGTTGAGATAGAGCTGGTCCGGCTCTCCCACCTCCACCAGCGCCGTTCCAGTGGGAGTGGAAAGCACCGTGAACTGCTCCGCGAGCTCGGGGGGAACCACGTACTTCCCGTTCACATTCCGGATGCGGATCTGTGCATCCGATTCCAGGTCCTTGAAGGTGGAGGCCCGGTAATTGACGACGTAAAGGTCGAGGTCCCCATCGCCGTCGATGTCTGCGAGGGTGAGTGAATGACTGCCGCAGCGGTCCAGCAATCCAGAGTCGGTCGAGCCGGTGAATCGCCCGGAGCCTGCATTCAAGAAGAGCCGTGTCCCGTGTCCGAGCTGGTTGACGAGGAGGTCCGGACGGCCGTCGCCATTCACATCCGCGAAGACAGCCCCCGTGGAAGGATGCTCTCCGCAGCCCACCCCGGCTGTGGCCGTGACATCGGCGAAGCGCCAGTCGCCGAGGTTGCGGAAAAGGCGGTTCCCTGAGGTCAGCGAGCAGAGGTAGATGTCGCAGAGCCCGTCGCCGTCGAAATCCCCCAGGGCGACACCCGACCCGTTCGCCAGGATCCGATTCGCATCGAGGACCGTTGACGCGACGGTGTTCGAGACTTGAATCCCAGTGGTTGATGGCTGCATCTCGGCGAACCCGGCCGCTCCCCCCGCCGTGGAGACCGGCGCGCATTCCCGCCATCTGAATCCCGGCTCCTCATGCCACACAGCGGGAGGGAGTGCGACGACGGGGAGGGCCCCGACAAGGATGAGCGCGACAACCCCCGGGACAAGCGCGTGCCCGTGCGGGAACCTACGCCTTCCGGAAGCGTCACGCAACGAAACGAGTGATCGGAGCAGCATCGCCATGCCAGCAACCAGGGCCCGCGGCGGGCTAACGGAGGCTCGCCGACGGGGCCGGAGCACGCGATTCATGGTGTCGACAATCCACGCCGACAACAAGCCCTAGTCGCATCCTCACAAAAAAGAAGAGAGGCCGGGGAAACCCCGGCCTCTCGTGAGTCAGGATGTGATCAGAGCGTGTCGATCACGGCTGAGCCCTGAAGAACAGGGCGCCATCGCTCGGCGAGACCACATACGGGCTGGACTGGCTGGCCACCCGGGCCCACGGGCCGTTCAGGCTCGCCGACCAGAGCAGAGTCCCGCCGTAGGAGATGCTCACGCGTCCTTCGGTGGTCTTCCGCGCCGTGGCAACGCCGATGCTGGCCACGTTCGAGTAGATTCGAACCTTCTGCACCGAGTAGTTCGACTCGTTCTGGTTTCGGGCCAGGTCGTCGCCGTCATGGCCGTTGCCGCCATACGCATTGTGCGGCGGGAGCGCCGACCCGGTGTCGTTCATCGAAGAGAAGCCCAGGAGCAGCGGCCCGTCGATGGTGATGTCCGTCCGCGTGTCCAGGAGGGCCCAGTTGATGCCATCCCAGGAGACGTAGAACGTGTAGGTGGCGCCGGTGCGCTGGATACGCAGCCACCGCGCGGAGTTCGGCGAGGAGGCTGGATCGATGGTTCCGGCGGCGTCGGTCGCGCGAAGATCGGGATAGTATCCCTTGATGTCGCCGATCAGGTTGCCCCAGCCGAATCCAGCATTCCCATTCCCATATCCGCCGTGGCCCGAGTTGCGGAAGAGCGGAATGGCGCCGCGGCCCGGCGCCGAGTTCTCGATGTAGGTGGTGTTCGCCACCATCGGAGCCTGGGTGCCGGCGATCGTGAAGTCCTCGCCGTCGTTGTAGACCGCCGAGCGGAGCATGAGGCCCGAGTTCGCCCAGCCGGCCGTGTTGTTCGGACGATCGTTGCGGGTCACCTTGGCCGCCACGTCGAAGTCCCCGGTGATCGGAGTCGGGCTGTAGAGGTAGTGTAGGAAGTCACCCGGATTCCAGGCGTTCGATCCACCGCCAATGATCTCAACCTCGGCTGCGTCATCCGAGGAGGTCGCAACCGCCTGACCGGGACGATACGGATCATCACCCGGGGTCGGACGGTTCGCGGAGTCCTGGATCAGGCCGATGTCAGCCGAAACCCATCCGGAGGCCTTGCCGGCCACCGACGCACCGGCACCGATCGCGTTACCAGCGGTGTCAGTCACGTTCTTCACCGAGACCGTGAACGTGTTTGCCGTGAGGTCCTTCACGGTCAGGTAGACCGTATCGCCCCCGATGCCGATGCGGGCGCCGGTGACGGTTCCCTGGCTCAGGGTGTAGTTGCCCGCGACGGTCGCCGTGGCGGAGCTGACCGCCTCGCTAAACTTCACGCCGATCGTCTTCTTATCGAGCGTTCCCGCCGACACGAGGACAGGGCCCGAGAGGTCACCCAGGTCGACATCCTTGTAGCTGGTGAACGAGGCGAACGCCCTGCCCAGCAGACCGTCGGGATTCCCCTTGGTGTCGCTCGGATTCAGCGACGAGGCCACGTAGGTTCCGAACATCAGGGTAGCCGGAAGCTCCTGGTAGGTCTCACCCACCATCGCCCAGACGACGCCGTCATGGCTGACATAGAAGGTGAAGCTGTTTCCAACGCGCTTCATGCGGATGTACTGGTTCGGGATGACGTTCGTGACCCCGGAGTAGTCGCGGCTGTACATCGTGTAGTTCTGGCCATCCAGGCCGCGTCCCATGACACGCACGACGTTCGCGCCTGCCGGATTCGCGACCACCAGCTTGAGGCCGGCGCTGGAGGGCTGATCGGAAACACGCGCCATGAGGCCGGCCCGCGCCCAAGCGTCGGCAGGGATCGTGGCGAGCCCGGAGGGATCCACGGCGTTGCCACCGGAGTCGAACAGCTGCGTGGTGAGGCTCTTCACGGCGACCTGCTTATCGAAGTCACCTGTCACGTTCTCATAGGCGAAGGTCAGCTCATCGCCGCCCACTCCCATGTTGCGGAACGCCCCGGTGCCGCCGCCGCTCATATCGAAGGAGAAGCTTCCCACGGAGGTCCAGGTGCCGCCGAGGGCCACCGAGCTGCCATCCGTCGGACGGATATCCACCTTGGTCAGCTGCACGGGGAGCGGATCGGTCACCCCGTTCGGGAAGACCTTGATCCGTTGCACCGAGTAGTTCGAGTCGTTCTGGACGCTACCCCCCGCGTTGGCCGGGTTGTACGGGTCGGCCGGGTCGATCTGGTGACCGTTGTTCCCATAGCCGCTGTGCGGCGGAGAGCCGGAGCCGGTGTCGTTCATGGTGGAGAACCCGAGCAGCAGCTGGTCCGGCAGCTGCGGCAGATCAATGGGTCCATCAACGAGCGCCCAGTCCGTCCGGTTCCACGAGGCATAGAACGTGTAGGTGGTGCCGACACGCTTGATGCGAAGGTACCGAGCGGTATCTGGAGCCGACTGCGGATCAACATTCCCGGAGGCATCGATGCCCCGGAGCTCGGAGTAATACCCCTTGACCCCGCCGATCACGCGCTGAGCGCTGAAGCCGGCGTTGCCGTTCCCATAGCCTCCCCCTTCCGAGGTACGCCAGAGCGGGATCGCACCACGCCCGGGCGCCGAGGCCTCAAGATAGGTCGTGTTCGCGACCATGGGGACCTTGCTTCCGGCGACCGTGAACTCCTGCCCGGGCAAGTAGGCCGCTGCGCGCAGCATGAGGCCCGAGTTCGCCCAGCCCGCGGTGTTCGCCGGACGGTCGTTGCGGGTGACCGCAATGGTGACGTCGAAGTTCCCGCTGAGGGGCTCCTTGCGCCAGATGTAGTGGATGAAGTCGCCCGGGTTCCAGGCGTTCGATCCGCCACCGACGATCTCGATTTCCGGATTCTCGTCCGAGGAAACCATTACCGCCTGTCCCACCGTCCCCGGATCATCGCCCACCGAGGGACGGTTGTTCGGATCCTGCACCAGGCCGATGTCCTCGTGCGCCCAGTTGAGCGCGCGGGCGGAGACGGAGCTGTTCGCCGCGATCGCGTTGCCAGCCGTGTCCTTGATCCCGCCGATGACCTTCACGGTGAAGGAATCGCTGTCGAGGCCGCTCACGCTGAGGTAGGCGGCGTCGCCCCCGATGCCGAGCTTGATGCTGCTGATCGTCACCGCATGGCCGCTCGGCTGGGTGATCTGGTAGTTGCCGGGCACGACTGCCGTGGCCGACGAGATCGCCTCGGAGAAACGGACTCCGACGACCTTCTTGTCGAGGGTACCAGCCGAAACAAGCGTCGGGGCAACCTTGTCCGAGAGAATCGTCGGACGGTAGTGGTCGAACGTGGCAGTCGCCACGACGCCAGGAGCTCCGCTGGAGGCATACGGACCGACCAGCAGCGTCGACGGGAGGGCCTGATAGCGCTGGCCGATCAGCGTCCAGTTGATCCCATTGGTTCCCACGTAGGCGCTGAAGTAATCACCCACCCGACGGAGCCGCAACCACTGGTGCGGAAGGGCCTTTTCGACCCCGGGGAGATTGCGCCCCCACCAAGTGTAGTTCTGGCCGTCCAACGCGCGGCCGGCGAAGCCGACCTGGTTGGCTCCCTTCGGGGTGCCGGTGTCATCGAGACCGGGGTTCGCAGCGATGACGTGGAGCGACGCACTGTAATGGGCCGTGAGCCCATCGGGGGTGGGAACGCGCGCCATGAGCGCCGCACGGGTCCAGACGTCCTGGGGAGCGCTCGCATCGGCCGCAATCCCGGTGACCTCGACGCTGCGGTCAAAGTCGCCGGTGACCGTCTCGGCCACGAAGGTCAGAACATCTCCGGTGTTGTCGAGGCCAGTTCCGAAGTTGATGTTCGAGAAGAATCCCGTGCCATCGCTCGTGATGGTGAAGGAGCCGTTGGCCCCCTTCGTGTAGGTCCCGATGTTCGCCGGAGCATTCCCCGGAGGAAAGACATCGATCTGGGCCAAAGCCCCGGGAAGAGGATCAGGAACCCCGTTCGGGAAGACCTTGATCCGCTGAACCGAGTAGTTCGAGTCGTTCTGCACGGCTCCGCCGGAGTTGGCCGGGTTGTACGGATCCGCCGGGTCGATCTGGTGTCCGTTGTTGCCGTAACCGCTGTGCGGAGGGGCGCCGGAACCGGTGTCGTTCATGGTGGAGAACCCAAGCAACAGCTGGTCGGGGAGATCAGGCAGGTTCACCGGCCCATCCACCAGCGCCCACTCGGAACGATCCCACGACGCGTAGAAGGTATAAGTGGTCCCAACACGCTTGATGCGGAGGTAACGGGCGCTGTCGGCCGATGAAATTGGATCGACATTCCCCGAGGCATCCACCCCGCGGAGCTCGGAGTAGTACCCCTTCACGTAACCGATCTGCTGATTCCATCCGAATCCGGCGTTGCCGTTTCCGTAGCCACCCCCCTCGGTCGTGCGCCAGAGCGGAATCGCTCCACGGCCCGGAGCCGAGCCTTCAATGTAGGTCGTGTTGGCAACCATCGGGACCTTGGTGCCCGAGATGGTGTACTCCTGCCCGGGGAGGTAGGCAGCCGCGCGGAGCATCAGGCCGGAATTCGCCCAGCCGGCGGTGTTCGCTGGACGATCATTGCGCTGCACCGCGATGGTGACGTCGAAGTCACCCGAGAGCGGCTCCTTGCGCCAGATGTAGTGGATGAAGTCACCCGGGTTCCAGGCATTCGAACCGCCGCCGACGATCTCGATCTCCGGGTTGTCGTCTGAGGAGACCATCACCGCCTGTCCAACCGTCCCCGGATCATCACCGACTGTCGGACGGTTGTTCGGATCCTGAACGAGTCCCAGATCCTCATGCGCCCAATTCAACGCGCGGGCGGCAACCGAGGTGTTCGCGGCGATCGGATTCCCCGCCGTGTCCTTCACCCCGCCGATCACCTTCACGGTGAACGTGTCGCTATCAAGGCCCGAGACGCTCAGGTAGGCGGAGTCGCCCCCGATACCAAGCTTGATGCTGTTGATAGTCACCGCGTGGCCGCTCGTCTGGGTGATCTGGTAATTCGCCGTCGCCGTCGCGGTCGCGGAGCTCACCGCCTCGGAGAACCGGACACCCACAACCTTCTTGTCGAGGGTTCCCGCCGAAACCAGCGTAGGAGCCGTCACGTCGGAGAGGGAGGGGACGCCGTAATGGGTGAACTTGACCGTCGCCGTGACGCCCGCGGTTCCGCTCGCGGCGTACGGCCCGACAAGCAGCGTGGCAGGAAGGGCCTGATAACGCTGGCCAATCAGGGTCCAGCTTGCGCCGTTGGTGCCAACGTAGGCGCTAAAGTAATCCCCCACACGGCGGAGCCGCAGCCACTGGTGCGGCAGCGCCTTATCGACCCCCGGGAGCCCGCGCCCCCAGGAAGTGTAGTTCTGACCATCGAGCGCACGCCCGGTGAACCAGGCCTGATTCGCCCCTTTCGGGGTCCCCGTGTCATCGAGCGCAGGATTCCCCGCGACGATCTGCAGCGAGGCGCTGTATTGGGCGGTCTGCTTGTCGCCCGTCGGAACACGCGCCATCAGCGCACCGCGCGTCCACGCGTCGGTCCCGTTGTCGGCGGCAATCGATGTGATCTCCACGCTCCGGTCGAAGTCGCCCGTCACGGTTTCCGCGGCAAACGTCATCACGTCGCCCGTGTTATCGAGGCCCTTTCCGAAATCAATGTTCGATGGAAAACCAGCACCATCGCTGGTGATGGTAAAAGATCCGCCGGCCCCGGTGGTGTAACTGCCCAGCGAGGCGGGGGGATTGCCTGGGGGATAAATGTCTATCTGGGTCAGCTGGGCGTTCGCCTGGGGCGAAGCCAGAGCCATCAAGGCAGAGGCTGCCGCGAGGAGTGGTATCCGTAGGTTGGGTTTGGTTCGCATACGATGTGTAACAACACAGGGTTCTTCTGTTAATGCCGTGGTCGGGCTATGCAGACCGTGGGTCAAGAGTAAGGATGTGCATCGGGCTGCGCGGAGTCAACTGTTATGTCGTGAAAAGGTACAGAAACGAGGGCGACCCTGCACAAAGTGTCCCGAAGGAGGGGAATCACGGGGGGGCGTGAGCAGATCACCGACGCCTCACGACCTGGATTCCGGCGCCAAAACCGACTAGAACTTCTGTCGCGTCATGTGGGATCTCACCGGAGAACACAGCACCCCCGGGCCATTGGATCGAAAGGGTCCCGACGCCGCCTGGGGCATGCAGAACCTCCACTGGCGAATCCTGTGACGCGCATCCTGAGCCCGCATGGATCTCGCGAACGGGCCCCAGCACGGCAGAGCCACGCGCCGCGACGCGGAGCTTCGCCCCAATCCCTGCAAGATTCCCCGGTGCCCCCTGCAGGCGAACGCGAAGCCCCGATGCGCCGGATCGGTTCGCAAGGAGTCGCGTCTCCCCCCCCCTCTGGACGACCACCAGATCCGCACGACCATCCGCATCGAAGTCCGCGACCGCACATCCCCGCTGCTCTCCGGGGATCACGATGCCCGATTCCTGCGACGTCAACGGAACGAGCCCCCCATCCCCTCGCCCTCGAAGCAGCAGCCCGTAACCCGCGTCGTCGCGGGAGGTCTCCGGATCGCGCCCGTGGAAGTTCTGGCTGATGAAAACATCCTCGCGACCATCCCCGTCGAAGTCCCCCACCGCGACACCGAAGGCCGGGGCGAGCTGGGCGTCGCGTGGCATCGGTACCGGCTCAAACCGGTTTCCCCGGTTCAAGAACACCATCGAATCGAGGGTCCGCGCCTGGACCACGCGATCCTTCGCCACCGCTCCCTGCAGCACGTCGGAGACGGCCGCCCCGGCGAACGCGCGATAACTTTCAAACCGGGCGAACAGCTGAGGCATCTGCCGCACCAGCGTTCTCCGGTCCCTGAGTGGGACCTCCAGGTTCCGCTCTGGATCGATCACCGACTCCATCAGATCAAGGCCGTTCCCCTCGCGATACTCGCCATAGTGAAGCTGGATGCCTCCCGCGATGAACTCCCGATACCTGGTGTTGCGCCCCCAGTTGGTGGCCACAATGTCCAGTCGCCCGTCGCCATCGAGATCCACCGTCGTCACTCCCTGCCACCAGCCTGTAATCGCCTCCAGGCCGAGCGCGGCGGTGACCTCGCCCCAATGGTCGGCCGTCCGACGCCAGACCCGGATCGGCCCCCACTCGCAGGCAACCACCAACTCCGGGAACCCGTCGTTGTCCAGGTCGCTCCAGACAGCCGAAGTCACAAGCCCCATGCGACTCCACTGGCGAGAGACCTCCTCAACTTCCACGAGCCGGCCCCCTTCGTTCCGATACAAGCGGGATGGTGCGGCTTCAGGGTACCGGCCCGGCAGCGCCCGCCCGCCAACGAAGAGGTCAAGGTATCCATCGCCATCCACGTCGGCCACCGCGATCGCTCCGATGGTGAATCCCAACCCCTCCACTCCGGTAAGCGGGTCGATGCCTCCAGCCCAGACGTTGAATCGCGTGACCGCGTTGGATGGCGAACCCGCTGCGGAACGGTGCGTGGTGACGAGTAGTGACTGCGCGTCAGGCTCGGGCGAAAAGCCGATCGCCATCCCCTCTCCATCCTCACTCCCGTCCCCCAGCCCGGGAGGCTGGACGGTCTGAAATCCCCCTTTCCCGTCATTTAGAAGGACAGCGAGTCGGCCGCCGCGACCTCCAGGGATCACGAGGTCGGGATGGCCGTCGCCGTTGAGATCGATCCAAGAGATCCCCCCGACCGAAGGAATCACCGGGCGCGGCAGGAGGGGTTGGGCCGGGGTGTCGTCAGCTGGGTCATCGACATGCCTGTGATGAACGCGGCCGCTCACATCCTCGAAGAGTGCCTTTCTCGCCGTCTCCGAACGCGTGGGAACTGGAGCAGCGACCGCCGGCTCCTCGATCTCATAGATGCGGTTGGCCTCAAGGGACGAGAACAAGGATCGCGCGCCGGATCGCCAGAGAATCTCGAGCCCGATCGAATTCGTCGCGGTTCCTGCCGCAAACGTCCGCCATCCGTCGTCGCAGGAAAGGTATCGCCCCCCGGCGATCACCTCCTGCGACTGTCGCACAGGCCCTCCGGTGACTGCGATCCGCGCGCCGACTCCGTGTGTGTTCCGGGCTCCTCCCTTGAGACGTACCTCGACCCGGGGCGCCGTTGACACATTCCGCAGCAACACGGCGGGCGCATCAAAGTTGTTCAGCACCACATCGAGGTCGCCGTCGTTGTCCAGGTCCGCAAGCACCATGCCGTTCGCCGCGCCGGCGTAGTTGAAGCCCCACGCAGCCCCCGTCTCCTCGAAGGTGAGATCGCCGCGGTTTCGAAAAGCGACCTTCGGAACATCGAGGCGGCTGAACACTTCGTGGATGCGGGTCCGCCTGCGCGGATCGTTAGGATCCGCCACCTTGTTCAACTCCGCCACCGAGTCGGCATCCGCTAGGTCGAGCGCATGACCGTTGGCAATGAGCAGGTCCTCGTATCCATCCAGGTCGACGTCCAGGAACGCAACGCCCCAGGTCCATTCCGATGCCGCGACCCCTGCGTACTGGGCGATCTCACTGTACAACCCGTCGCCACGATTGCGAAACAAGGTGTTCCGCATTGCCTGGGGACGGCTCGCAAGATCTCCCGATCGCCATCCCCAACCCCAGCGGGGCATCGGATCGAGCTCGCTCAGGCTTCGCTGGACCTGCCTCCGCTCGAAGTGGCGGCTGAGCATCTCCGCCACGAAGAAGTCGTCGAAGCCGTCCCGGTCGATGTCGGCGAAGTCGACAGCCATCGACGCCCACGACGTCTTTCGCAACGCCGTGCGCGGGATTGCCTGGAACGTTCCGTCCCCCCGGTTCATCCAGATCCGGTCGGGCGTGTAGAAGTCGTTGCAGACATAAAGATCCGGGGCCCCATCCCCGTTCAAATCCCGGAACATCGCGGTGAGCCCCCAGTCCCTCGGCGGTTCCTCAAGCGGTCTCCCCTCCTCGTCGCGAAACCGACCTCCGGTCCAGGAGGCCAGTGTGAACACCGCATGACCGTCGTTGAGATAGAGGGCATCGGGCTCTCCCAGTTCGAGCACCCCGACGTTCCCATTCGCCCCCAATTCCGGTGCGAACCGGTCGCGGTGCTCCGGCGGCACCTGCCAACGCCCATCAACCTGGCGAAGCCGGACGGAGACCGGCGCATCCTTGGCGGTCGTCGCGCGGTAGTGCGTCACATACACATCCAGGTCGCCATCGCCATCCACATCCGCGATTGCGATGGATCGCGCCCCGGTCGTCGTCGCAAACCCCGCATGAACCGACTCCGTGAAGTGCCCTTTGCCGTCGTTCAGGAAGCATCGGGTTCCGCGGCCGGTTGCGTTCACCAACAAGTCGAGGTCCCCATCCCCGTCGAGGTCGGCGAACGCGGCGCCGGTCGAGAACTGGCCGTCGCCCCCCCCCCCCGCCGCAGCAGTGATGTCCTCGAATCGCCATCCCCCAAGGTTTCTAAACAGCTGGTTCGGGCCGTCGAGCCGACAGAAATAGAGATCGCACAAGCCGTCCCCATCGACATCCCCCGCGGCGACGCCGGAGCCGTCCTCCAGCAGGCGGTTCGCCTGCGCGCTCGCTCTGGAAAGATGGTTCGAGAATCCCACTCCCGTACGGGCAGCCTCCATCACCTCGAATCCAACCTTCCGGACGAGGCCCGCCTCCGGCAACACCGCCATGGAACGCCCGCCGGGAATCGGAGACCAGGCCGGCCCCGCCGCAAGCGAGATGGAAATGCCCGCAATCGCCAACCCGGCCGACAGCCTAGGTCGCACGCCGCTCATCCAACTCACACGAGACAGCCCGGAAGATCTCCGCACGCGGCGACCCTAAGGGAAGGTTTCTCGGAATCCCAGCCTGAGTTGCAGGGCGAACGCATCAAAACATGAGTAGGCGCAGGAGGTAGGCGTGATCCCAGGAGGCGTTGAGCTGTTTGCCTCTGATTCCGCGCTTTTTGGTCTTTTCCTGCTTCAGGTGGTTCAACGCCATCCTCCGCAAAGTGGCCAGATTGGAGGCCGCATGGCCCGAGCGCACCCGGCTGCGGCCCTCCCCGCATTGGACGTCTAAAACCCAGTGGAGCGAGTTTTCGATAATCCAATGGCCCCGCACTGCCCGTGCACAACCTTCCTCATCCACCGCTAAACTGCTGAGGTAATAGCGCCGTTCCAACGAGAAAGATCTCGATCCGCCGAGTTTAGATGGGGCGGAACCGGAGCTCAGAGGCCCGGTCCCCATCCCAGTCCCATCCGCGCCAATCCGGGTCCCATCCGTGGTAAAAAATCCGGGGTCCCCTTCCAGCCCCAGCCCTCCGGCTTCGGTCTTGAGGATTCGTGGGCGGCCGTTGCCTCGCGACGTGATGTGATACCAGAACCCACCTTGGTCGATCGTCAACGGGCATGCCATCCCCCGACCTACCCCCCCCGCACATCAACTCATGCATTAGCAGATCATCGGGATGTGACCCGACTGCCCTGGGCGTCCACGCGGAGGCCATCACCTCATCAGCGGAGGAGGCGAGGTGAGCAAAGTCTTCCAGGCCCCCGCAGGGCGGGCAGCACAGGAGCCCCCCCCTGCCCCGCTCTCAGGCCCGCCCCACCCCGGCCCGCTCGAAGCCGCGCTGCGCGGCGGGGTCATGCTGGAAGGTGCGCCAGACAAACCCGTCCCGAAGGTTCGCCGCCATCAGGGCGCTGATCCCGACATCAATGCCGACCACGTCCGGGTTCACCCAACCGGTCTGGGGATTCCAGGCATCCACGAACCCGTATCGCGTCCAGACCGCCTGCTCACCCCCCGCGCGCCGCTGATGGTGCAGGGTGCGGAGGCATTCTCGGGGAAGAAACGGCAGCGAGCCCGCGGCCGCACATGGGACAAGCGTCCCGTCGATCGGCCCGCTCTCGGGGGGACCGCCCCAGCTGACATACCCCTGGCGCGAGTCGCTTGCCGTCACCCCCCAAAAGTCCTCGGACCACCGGGGGAACCGATCCCGGTTTCGCAAGCTCCACTTCAGGTGGGCCCGGGTGGCGGCCACGGAGTTGCCAAACCAGTCGACCCCGGAATCGCTTCGCCCCCGGAAATCGAACCAGGCATGGGAGAACTGGTGGGCAAAGAGGGGAGCGGGCGACCAGATGAACCGTTCCCCCTCCAGGGTTCGCTCCGGCCGGCTCCACGCGCGCCAGGATCCAGACGGGAGGGGATGGGTCGGGGATCCAAGCCCGAGCAGGTAGATCAGCATAAGCTCGGAGTAGTGGTCCCAGTGGGATTTGAGAAACCCGGCCCCGGGACGCCATCCCATGGAAAGGGTCTCCCGTCCGTTCAGGAACCAGGGCCAGTCGACCCGCTCGTAGAGCTCGGTCGCCAGGGTTTGGATCTCGAGGTCCGCCGGAAAACAGGCCCGGGCATGCAACACCCCGCAGAGCAGGAGCGCGGAATCGACGGAGGAGAGCTCACACTCCCAAATCCGTTCCCCCGTCCCCCAGTGGAGGAAGTGGAAGTAAAACCCATGCTCATGCGGTTGATGGTGGCGAAGCCACCGGAGGGTCCGAGCCACCCGCTCCCGGGAGCGGGACCGGGAGAGGTACCCTCGCTCCCGGGCGAGGCAGAGGACCGAGAGGCCGAATCCGGTCGCTGCGATACTGGCCGCCGTGCGGGCCTCAGCCCGGCCGTCGGCACGCCGACGATCCAGCACCAGGCCTGTCGCGGGGTGCGCGGCCTCGAGGAAGAACGTCGTCGCCGAACGCTCCAGGTCGGCCAGGAGACGGGCGTCCAAGGGGGTGATCGGGGACTGGGAGACGGCGCCGGCCGCCAACGCTGTGGCGAGTCCAGGAGGGAGCGCCATCGGGGCGAGCGCGGCAACCCCCAAGCGGCGCAAAGCCTCCCGCCGGGGGATGAGTGCGGATGCCATGGGCGTCATCTCGACAGCGTGAAGCCCGGGCCTCAAAACTGGAAGCCCCGAGGTGCTGGAGGAGGGAGCGGACCGGGGTCCGCGTTGTGCGGGAGGAGGCGGGCCATCCCACACCGAGTCTCGGGACCTCGCCCTCCGGGATGAAAACCTGACGCCGCATCGCCCCCTGCCCGGCGAAGTCCGGCATCATTCCCTTTCCTTTCCCGCGCGGTTGCGGTAAGGCCTTGATCCGAACAAACCACCACCCCGAGCATGAACCTGCACACCCCCGCACTCTCCCGTCGCCGCTTCCTCAGGGCCACGGCCACCACGGCGGCCGCGATCGGATTCCCCACGCTGATTCCATCCTCCGCCCTCGGACGGGAGGGACGCCCC
>DMJJ01000227.1 GCA_003452185.1 Verrucomicrobiales bacterium
CACTTCCTCATCCCAACAAAGCCCCCTCCCTCCGCCTATCGCGTTCTATGTGTTCTCTTGCGGCAACGCAGTCCGCGCCCTGTTGCGTTCTCTGCGTCCTCTTGCGGCAATCCACCGCGGCTACGCCTTTTGGCCTAGCCCGAGGGTTTCCTTGCAAAACCGGAGGCTGCGCTCCAACTCCCCCTTCTGGTAGGCCTGCTCGGCGGCCTCGTCGGGGGAGTGGTGCGACTCCAGGGCGTGCCCCTTCCTGGCAAGGGCGACAAACCGCGCAAAGTCATCGGCGCGATACCCGGGATAGCTTCCCCAGAAGCCGGGCTTCAGATACGGCATCTCCCGCGCGAACCCGGAGATGGTCTCGATATGGACCGGAACCCCGGGACAGAGCTCCGCAAACCGCTTGAAATAGGCCTTCACGTCGACGTTCCCCTCCCCCATCGCCGTCCACTGGATCTTGGCGCCGTCGCCATACTCCCAGACCATGGAATCCCGCAGGCTGGTGGTCAGGGTGTAGGGCCCGAGGTTCTCGAGATTCGCGAGCGGGTCCTCCATCGTCCAGCAGGCGTTCCCGGAGTCGAGATTCACCCCGACGAAATCCTTCCCGGCCGCCTCCACCAGGGTGACCAACTCACGTGAGTGCATGTCGCCGGCATGGTTCTCAACGGCGATCTTCACCCCCAGGTCCATCGCCCGGCTGCGAAGCGCCTTGCAAACCTTCACGGTGTCCTCGATCCGGGCGGCGATCCCGCCCGGCGTCTTGCGATCCTCGGCCGACCCGAGCACCACGCGGATCACCGGCGACCCGAGGTCCTTCGCCGCCCGAAGCCCCAGCCCGAGATGCTCCTCCGCGGTGCCCCACTTGTTTTTGAACGTCTTCGAGGTCGGGCAGATGCTCCAGGTCCCGAGATGAATCTGCAGCCCCTTGTCCGCCGCCATCGAGCGCAGCTCCCGGAGGTGCGGCGTCTCCATGCTGGTGAAGGCGTCAAAGTCGGTGACGAAGAGCGAGTCAAGGCGGAGCCCGGCCGCATAGTCGATGAGCTGCGGGACCTTCCACTTCATGGCGCGGACCGCGAAGTTGTCCATCCCGAGCTTGATCCGCCCGGCCGCCGCAGCCTCCGCCGCGCGGGAAAAGAGCGCAGGCACGGCCGCAGCCGCGGCCGCCACCGTGAGGGAGGATTGGACGAAGGAACGACGCGAGACGGGGTTGCTCATAGAAGTATCAGGCTCTGGTTGAAACGCTCCTCCTTGATCCCCAATCCGTCACAAAAACGCAAGCACCACCCGCCGCAAGTGCAGAGGCAGCCGCGGGAACCCGGCCGCGAAGGAACAGAGAGAGCACAAAGAAGGGAGAGGAGCTATCGGCCAACGTGGCTTTGGGCTGGGAAATCATGGGCGTACCGTCGCAGGAGCGCCGGGACGTCGTTCCTGACCAGATAGAGCTTCCCATGGATCCGACGCGCTTCCCCGGGGGCAAGGCCCCCAATCCGGAAATCGCTGTGCAGACAGGTGATCACTCCCTGAAAGAGCTCCTGGTACGGCTCCCAGGCGGTCGCCAGGATGCGACGATCATCATCACTAAAGCAGCCAATCAACCCGTTGCTCGGGGTCAGAGGACTCAGCGGACGCGGGTTCACGTCGGATCGCGGAACGCCGGGGGCCGCCCAGACCTGCCCGGGCACATAGCGCGCCGACGTCGCCCAGTCCCGGGTCGGCATCCGCTCCAGCCTCCCCTCGAGAAAGAGGAACGACTTCCGTAGATAATCGTACGTCTGGGGATTCCCCGGCTGATACAGCCCGGTGAACTCCCCCACCCGGATGCACGGCTGCGCCCAATGCGCCTCGGAGCGGTGGGAGGTGGGATTGCGTGCGATGAGGCGAAAGTCGACCTCGTCCCCCCGGGCCCGGATCACATGCTCCACCTCGACGCCGTCCGCGAGGTGCGACCGGAGCTCGATCCGGGTCTGGTCCGGGGTGGCCGACACCAACTCGGTCGTGTGCGGGATGACCGTCCGAGCCCACTCGTTCGTGGTGGAGTTCGGACGACAGAACGCCTCCAGATAGAGGATCGAGACCCCCTTCTCCCCGGCAGGAGCCCCGTGGATCGTCAGGATGTTCTTCACCCACTCAAGACGGAGCGCGGCCGGAGCGGCTCGCAACCCACTCCCCCCCAGCAGCAGCAGCCAGAGGAGGGGGGCGAGACGGGAAGCGGGGTGCATGGGAAAACCGTAGTGACCGCAAGCGGCCGAATCAAGGACCGGCAACGTCGTCGTTGAAGGGGGGCGGACTTTCAACTGGGTGCAGGCGGGTGATAATTCGGTTGCTGGCAAGGCAGGCCGCTCCGATGCTCGCGGCGTGAGACCCCGATCCTTCCGCCATTGCCGGGCCGTACCGTGGATTCTGGTACTTGCCTGGTTCGCCCTCCGGCTTCCGCAGCTCAGCGGCGCCCCCGGTCCGGGACGGGAGTTGCTCCACGACCCGCATTTTCGCGACGGCTTCCGGCTCATTGAACCGACCCCCGGGCGTCGGATCCCGTACGGCGAGCTTCGGCCAGACACCTCCCACGCGTCGCCACCCGCCTGGGACCTCGACCAATGGAGCAGCCGTTACCCACTGGCGGCGGGCACGCCCGGGTTCGCGGCGAGCGGGATCCTCCGCTGGACCAACTCCGCCAAGGGGGTCACCCTCGGGAAGCCGGGTGGCGAGGAGGCGGATCTCTCCCTTCGGGTGAACTCCGTGCTGGAGTACGGGGGCCGGGCCCGGACGCAGGGGGAGCCGTGGGTTCACCTGCTGGCCGAGCAGCCCATTACCAACGCACCCCCGCTCGACCAGCTGTCGAATGCGATCCTCCAGGTCGAGGCCCGGCTCCGCTCCTCGGTGCGGGCCGAGCTTCCGGGTTATTCTCCCGGGCTCCACGCCGCACAATTCCAGATCTTCCTCTCGGTGCAAAACCTCAGGCAGGGGTCTCCCGGGTACGGCCATTACCTCTGGTTTGGGATCCCCCTGTACGACGATCGAAGCCGGTTTCCCAAGGCCCACAAAACCCAGGACACCGGGGGGACGGGTATGTTCATCTTCACCCCGCCCGGGGAGACGTTTGCGGCGGTGAGCGCGCACGATCGGGGGTGGATCCGGGTGGACAAGGACCTGCTCCCGCTGATTCGCGAGGGCCTGGAGACGGCGTGGAAGGCCGGGTTTCTCACCGAGTCCCGGTCGCCGGGGGACTACCGGATCGCCTCGATGAACCTGGGCTGGGAGGTTCCCGGGTCGTTCGAGGTCGAGCTGCAGCTCAGGGACCTGAGCCTCCGGGTGCGGTGAGCCTCAGCGCGCCATGAGCTGTTCGACCTCGTCGGCCTCGATCGGGATCGATTCCATGAGGTCGACGTTCCCCCCCTCGCGCACGAGGATGTCATTTTCGAGCCGCACGGCGAACCCTTCCTCGCGGATGTAGATCGCGGGCTCGACCGTGAGGACCCATCCCTCGCGGATCGGTTCCGTGGTGTAGCCGACGTCATGGACATCGAGCCCCAGCGGATGGCCCACCCCGTGCATGAAGTACTTCCTGCGGGCGGGGCGCTCCGGGTCCTGCCGGCGGATGTCCCCCCGTGTCAGGAGCCCGAGCCCCAGAAGCTCCTCCTCGACGAGCTGCTCTGCCTCGGCCTGCCACTGGAGCGGGAGCTTGCCGGGAACGGCCAGGCGGCTCACCTCCCGCAGCACCCGGAGGACGGCGTTGTACACCTGGCGCTGGCGCCGGGAGAACCGTCCCCCAACCGGGATCGTGCGGGTCATGTCCGAGTGGTAGTTGCCGTAGCTGGCTCCGACGTCAATCAGGACCAGTTCCCCCTTGCGGCAGACCTGGTCGTTCTCGAGGTAATGGAGCACGCAGGCGTTGGCCCCGCTCCCGATGATCGGGGTGTAGGCGAACCCGCCGCCGCCGCGGACGAACTCGTGGGCGAACTCGGCCTCGATCTCCATCTCGTTCACCCCGGGCTTCACAAACCGGAGCACCCGTCGGAATCCCTTCTCGGTGAGCCGGCACGCCTTCCGCATCACCTCGACCTCGAGCGGGGACTTGATGATCCGGAGGCGGTGCATGAGGCGGGCCAGCCGCTGATAGGAGTGAAGCGGGTACTGGGACTGCACCTGGCGGATGAACCGGGCATCCCGTGTCTCGACCTCCACCACCGCCCGCTTGTGCTCGTTTGAGTTGAGGTACACATGCTCGCAATCGCACATCAGCCTGCGGAACAGGGCCGGAAACTCCGCAAGCCAATGGATGCTGCGGATCCCGGTGCGCTCGCGCGCCTGCTCCTTCGTCAGCTTGTGCCCCTCCCAGATCGCGATCTGCTCGCTGGTCTCCCGGAGGAAGAGCATCACGCGATGCTTCTCCTCGTGCGCGCCGGGGCAGAGGAGCAGGATCGATTCCTCCTGGTCCACCCCCGTGAGGTAAAAAAGATCGGAGTTCTGCCAGAGGCGGAGCGACCCGTCGGCGTTGGTGGGAAGAATGTCGTTCGCGTTCACCACCGCGAGGGAGTTCGGCAGCATCAGCTCGGCGAGGCGCCGGCGATTCTCTGAGAAGAGCTCGGACGGGATCGGTGTGTAGCGCATGCCTGACTCTGCCCCGGCAGGCCGCACCCGGCAACCCCGCTGTTCCAGCCGGCGGACGGCGGGCTCACCGGGGCGGCTTCGCGATCTCCCCGGCGGCGCGCACCATCCCCTCAACCACCCGGGCCCCGAGCCCCTCCCCGTAGAAGCTCATGCTCGCCTCGTACCCCCCGCGATGGTACTCGGAGGGCTGGAGGATGTAGCTCAGCCATTCGTTCGCCAGCCCGCCGATGGCGACGTTCGGGATCCCGGTGAGCCGGCGAGCCTCGGCCTTGACGTTCATCCCGAGCTCCGCGGCGAGCTCCCCCGGGGCCCCAACCACCAGGAGATCGGCGAGCTGCAACGCCGTGATCCGGGTCTCGGTCGGCAGGAGACGATCGACAAACACCTGCATCCGGTCCTCGGAAAGCCCGTACTCGGCTCCCCCGGTTTTCATGAAATCGGGATGCCACTGCCGTCGTGGGAGCTCGATCGGGATCGTCACCGCTCGGAACGTCGGAGCAGCGCCGGGGGTGATCCCGCCCCAGGCCGCGTGGACCTTGAGCCCCATCTCCCGCCCGTACCGTTCAGCCCGCTCCCAGCCGCTTCCCCCCTCCGCCGGGGGGACCGGCGACTGGTCCCCCTCGGCCCCGTTGTAATAGAGGACCACCACCCCCTGCCCCACGAGGGCCTCCACCATCCGCTGGAGATGACCCGGCCAGTCGCCCGAGAAGAGCATGTCCGACTCCCCCATGAAGGTGGGATGGGCGGTCCAGTTGACCAGCACCGCCAGCGGCCCCCCGCCCGCCAGGTCGACCCGCGTCACCACCAGGCCGGGATCATGGGCCGGCCCGCCGCGGCGGTTCCGGTTCCGGTCAGCCACCGCCACGGTCGCCGACCCCACCCGGACCGGGGCAAGCCCCCGGGCCGCCTCCCGGATCGCCTGAGCCACCCGGAGTGTTGTCCATTCGAAGAGGGCTCCCTGGAAAACCCCGACCTGGGGGATCCCAAAGTTGTTGTCGGGGTGGATTGCCATCAGGTCGATCGAGGTATGGGAGTGGCTTGGGAGGAGCATCACCTGATCGGAGGTCCACCCCTCGGCGGCGAGGCGGGCCAGCACCGCCTCCTTGAACTTGTGGGGAAATCCGAGGACGTCGGCGGTGACGACGACGAACCGCCGTTCACCCTGCGACAGGGCGAGCCCCTTGACCCGCACCGAATCATGAATGCCGGCTGCCGGCCGGCTCAGCCGGGCGCCGTAGCCGCCGAGCGCCGCCTTCATCTCAAGCGGGGGGGTCAGGTCAACGCGGGAGGCGCCTGCCAGGAGGGGCGGCTGCTCGCCCCGGAGGCCCGACACAACGAAGAGCAACAGTAGCGGCAGCAGGAGGAGAAGGGGGTGGTGGAGGAACGCCGGAATGGCGGATCGAAGGGGAGGCCGCGGTTGGAACACCCCCGAACGCTACCTGCGCCGGCGGGATCGATCAAGCGGAGGAACGGGGGAAGCGCACAGGATCACCGTTACACGTTTCGAGAACCTGCCGATGAACCATTATGAACCTATCGAGTCTTTCCGGAGTCTGGGGTGCCCAGGAGGGGATGCACGGCCTGAGCGGCGCGAGCATGGTGCCTCCGACCCAAGACCCAGCGCTCGCCGGGATGCGGAGTCTGGTGAAGCAGCGCACGCAGGATTTTCGCGACCTTCGAAACGCCCTCCGGGCGGGCGACCTGGCGGGAGCCCAGACCGCCTTCAACACCCTCCAGCAGGAGATCCAGAAGGCGTCGGCGGCATCGGGAGGGAAAAGCCCCTTCGACCCCAAGGGAACCATCGGGAAGGATTTCCAGGCCCTCGCCGAGGCGCTGAAAGGGGGCAACCTCGATGCGGCGCAATCCGCGTTCAAGACCCTTCGGCAGGATCTCCGCGCGGCGCGTCATGCCGCAAACCACTTCGGATCCGGGGGATCCCAATCCTCCCCGCCGGCCACCGGCCCCGGATCCGGGGGACTCGACGCCACTGCGTAACCCCGCACGGCACGCCCCGCACGACCGCTCATCGGGCCGCGCCGACCGCTCCCGCCCCGGCGGCGACGGCTCCACCCCTCGGCTCCACCCCGAGCAGGTTCCGGACAAAGAAATCCATCTGCCGCCGCCTCCCATACGGGCTGTCCCCGCTCCCATGCCCCCCGCCGGGCACCACCACGAGATCAAAATCCTTGTCCGCCTTCACAAGCGCGTTCACCACCTGCATCGTCGACGCCGGGTCGACGTTCTTGTCCATCTCCCCCACGATCAGCATCAGCTTCCCCTGCAGCCTTCCCGCCTGCACCATGTTCGACGCCTCCTCGTACTCCGGCCCCACGGGCCACCCCATCCAAAGCTCGTTCCACCAGATCTTGTCCATCCGGTTGTC
>DMJJ01000220.1:0-1255 GCA_003452185.1 Verrucomicrobiales bacterium
TTCCTTCCCGGAATCGAGCATCGGCTGGAGCCCGTGGAAGGGGTGACGGACGGGGGCCGGCTTTTCATCCGCGGACCCAACCTGATGCGGGGGTACCTGAATCCCGAGGCCAATCGGGAGTTCCAGTCGCTCGGTGGATGGTATGACACGGGGGACATTGTGAGCGTCGACGAGACGGGGTTCGTCACCCTCCGGGGTCGGCTGAAGCGTTTTGCAAAGGTCAGCGGGGAGATGGTGAGCCTGACGGCGGTCGAGGAATCGCTGGCGGGGGTGTTTCCCAGGTTCGGGCTGCGGTGCGAGGTGGCGGTGGTGGCGCTCCCCGACGCGGACAAGGGGGAGCGGTTGGTGGCGGTCTCCAACGAGAGCCGCCTCACCCTTGAGGAGATCCGGGCCGCTGTCCGGGGCCGGGGCCTCTCGAACCTGTGTGTCCCCAGGGAGCTCCGGTTCCTGCGGGAGATCCCGCGGCTCGGCACCGGGAAGGTCGACCACCGGGAACTCCTCCGGATCGTCGCCGATTCCCCCGCGGCCTGATCCCCCGCCTCGGCGATCCCGCCCCCCGCATCCCCAACGATTTCCGCCGTCCCCCCGGCTCAGACTGTCCCGTTCCGGGACGGATTCCTGCCGGTTTCCCCTCCTGTGTGTCATGAAAAAATAAAGTCGGGGCCTGATCTGCCGATAGATCAGGGAGAGTGAGAGTCGTAACGAATGTTTGTACCTGTCGTATGAAATCCCTGAATCGCTTCCTTCCTGCATTTTCCCCGCTCTATGCGCTGGCCACGGCCGCGTTTCTGGCCACCTCCTCCCTCATGATCCATGCCGAGGCGACCAAATCAGTCAAGGCCGAGGTCTCGAAAGTGAATGGAACCGCCAGCTTCCAGCTGCCCGGCAAGGCGGCCACTCGGCTGAAACCCGGGACAGAGGTTCCGGCCGGGGCCGTCATCACGACCGGGGCCGGATCGACGGTCGACCTGTTCGTCGGCCGAAACATCGGCGTCCTCCGTCTCTCGGCCAACACGACCCTTCGCTTGGTCACCAACAAGCAGACCAGCACCGGAAGCGATGTCGTGACGGAAACCGCCATCGAGCTTCAGGAAGGGGAGGTGTTCGGCAACGTCAACAAGCTGAGCTCCGGCTCCACCTACGAGATCACCCTTCCGGACGGCACGGTGGAAGTGGCCCAGAGCCGCTTCCAGCTCAGCCATCGGACCCTCAACACGCTTGCTGACAATGCCGGCTCGGGCCGTGACGCGGGCAA
>DMJJ01000220.1:1612-13139 GCA_003452185.1 Verrucomicrobiales bacterium
ACCACGACCGAACTGAGCGGCGCCTCCGAATACACGGCGGGCGGCTCCGGCACCGTGACCCCGCTCAGCCCGGAGGCCACCCAGGCCCTGGTGCAGGTGATCCAATCGATCAGCGGCGGTGGCAGCAGCGCGGCCGACAGCGGGACGACCCCCTCGGTTGGGTTCAAGCCCCGCGCCCTGGCCGCGGTGCAACCCCAGGATGTGCTCCTCTCTCCGACGACCGGCGCCGGAAACTGAGCCCTGACAAGACTTTCAGCCCCGATTCATGGGGCGCCGTTTCACACACCCCCGGTGACCGACAAGGTCGCCGGGGGTGATGCGTTTTATCCCTCCCTCTCCCCTCCTTCCCCCTCCTTTTGGCCCCTCATCTCATCGGCTTGTTTTCCCTCAGTTTGGCTCCGGTCGGGAGAGCGACCGCTTGGAATGAGGGGGTTACGCCTCCGGTACGTAGAATTGCGGACCCGGGGGATCGGGAGAGTTCCAAGGAACCCGACTGGGTTTCGTACCGATAGGAAATCCAACCCGTCGTGCGACTGTTTTCTCAATATGAAACTGACAGCACGACTACTCAAAGCAACCACAGTCTGGCTGGCCACGCTCGGCGTCGCAACTGCCGTGCATGCCCAGAGCCGCGATATGCAGGCCCTCGTCCGATCGGTCTCCGGTAGCGCTACCTTCAACGTCAAGGGTCAGAGCGCACTTCCGATTCGCACCGGTGCCCGCCTCCCCGCCGGGTGTTCGATCCGCACGGGAACAGGTTCCAGCGTTGACCTGTTCCTCGGCCGCGGCGCGGGCGTCCTCCGCGTGGGAGAGAACTCAATTCTTGGTCTCGACCGCCTTTCGGTGAGCGATACCGGGTCCGATATGGTTACCGAAACCGCCCTCACCCTGTCCGGTGGGGAGATTCTCGGGACCGTGAACAAGATGTCGGCCGGGTCCCACTACGAGGTGAAGACCCCGAACGGCCTCGCCGGTGTGAGCGGTGGGCAGTTCCGGATCCGGGTGCCTGGACCGATCTCGGTACTCACTGGCACCCTGGTGTTCGTCCAGGATGGCAAGGCGCACGTGATCAAGGGACCGGGCGAGTATGACCCGGGGACCGCGAGCCCCGTCCGCCCGCTCCGCCCCGATGAGCTGCCGCTGCTCCAGCAGTTCTTCCAGGGGATGGAAAACAACCCGCAGCCCGCCCGCGTCCCGGCTCCGCCGCCGCAGGCCCTTCACCTCTCGCCGATCTGATCGATCGACGCCGGGTTCAGTTTCATCCGCTTCCAAATCATTCATAGCAACGCCACAGCCCGGGGTGCACGACCCGGGCTGTCGGCTTTTTAATGGTCTCCCAGCCCCTGCCTGCTATGGTGGAAGCCGCATGCGAACCGTGATCTACCCCGGGACGTTCGATCCGCTGACGAACGGACACCTGGATATCATCCGGCGGGCGGCCCGACTCTTCGACCAGGTGGTGGTGGCGATAGCCGTCAATGAGGGAAAGAAACCCCTCTTCTCGTGTCGCGAGAGAAAGGCGCTCGCAGAGAAGAGCGTTGCCTCCGTACCAAACGTTGTGGTCGATTCCTTCGACGGGTTGCTCGTCGATTATGTCGACCAGAAGGCCGGACAGGCGATCATCCGGGGCCTCCGGGCACTCTCGGACTTCGAGTTCGAGTTCCAGCTCGCCCTCATGAACCGAAAACTCAATGAGCGGGTGGAAACCATTTTCATGATGCCCAAGGAAACCTACACGTTCCTCAGCTCACGGATCGTCAAGGAAATCGCCCGGTTGGGGGGAGATGTGAGCAACTTTGTCCCACCTCATGTGGTGGAGGCGTTGCAGAAGAAGTTTCGTCGACGGGGTTAAAACCGCCCGCGGAAGTGGGTCTGGAGGGTCATATGGCCGAGAATCCGTTCCAAGTTAACGTTAGACATCTTGAAGTTCGGAGTCGTCGCCTGGAGGGGACGGCTCCGGTGGAATCCTTGGAGCTGGAGACCCGGGATCCATTGCTCCAGCTGAAGGAGCCGTTGGAGTTCAACCTCTTAGTGGAGCAGGTCGGGGCAGGTCTGCTGGTCCGCGGGAAGCTCCGGTTGCCGATCCATTGTGAATGTGTGAGGTGCCTGAAGCCTTTCGTGCACTTTCTGGAGTTGGGCGACTGGGTTTGCCATGTGCCGCTGGAAGGGGAGGAGAGCGCCCCTGTTGTGGGTGATCTCGTGGACTTGACGCCCTATGTTCGGGAAGATATCGTGCTCGCGTTTCCTCAACATCCGTTGTGTGAATCCGAATGCAACGGGCTCCCTGGTTTGCATGCGAGTGATGAGGGAGCGCAGTCTGTTGAGCAGACGCCGGCAAAGGCCCCGGGCTCCATCTGGGACCAGCTGGATAAACTGAAACTGAGCTAGAATATGGGTGTTCCCAAGCGAAAACCGTCGAAGAGCCGCCAGCGTATGCGGCGCGCGTACAACAGTGTCCTCCGCCTTCCCCAGGTGAGCGAGTGCCCCCAGTGCGGTGGCGCGTATCGCCCCCACCGGGTTTGCCCCGCCTGCGGCTTTTACAAGGAACGCCAGATCCTGACAGTCAAGGTCGGAGCCTGATTTCCAGGTCGAGCGCAGTGGTGCTTTGTCCCCCCTGCGCTCGTTCCATTTATGCGCATCGTGGTCGATGTCATGGGTGGGGACCAGGGACCAGCGGCCGTCATTGAGGGGGCCGTTCGCGCACTTTCCACGCCCGGGACGGAGCGGATCCAGCAGCTCCTGCTGGCGGGCCAGCAGGGGGAGATCGAGTCGATCCTCAAGCGGCTGGGGCTTTCCGACCCCCGGGTGGGAATCCTGCATGCCAGCGAGGTGCTGAGCATGGAGGACAAGCCGACCGATGCGCTCCGGAAGAAACGGGAGTGTTCCATGGCCAAGGCGATCGACCTCGTCAAGGACGGGGCGGCTGAGGCGATCATTTCCCCCGGGAACACCGGGGGGCTTGTGGCTGCCTCCACCATCAAGCTTCGGCAGCTGGAGGGGGTGGAGCGTCCGGCCATTGCGACCGTGATGCCGACCACCAACGCGGAGTTCATCCTCCTCGATGCCGGCGCCAATCCGGAGGTCAAGCCGGTCCACCTGATGCAGTTCGCCATCATGGGGGCCGCCTATGCCCGGGACATCCTCAAGCATTCCAACCCCCGGGTCGGGATCCTGAGCAACGGCACCGAGGAGATGAAGGGAAACGACCTGACCCGCGAGGCGCTGAAGCTCTGCCGGCGGACGAATCTCAACTTCCTGGGGTACGTCGAGGGGCACGATCTTTTCGCCGATGAGGTCGACGTGGTGGTGGCGGATGGCTTCGTCGGGAACATTGTCCTGAAGACCATTGAGAGCATGGGCCAGTGCGTCCAGACGATCCTCAAGCGCGAGTTTAAGAAGAATCCGTTGCGGATGCTCGGGGCCTTGATTGCCTACGGTGGCTTTCGCGACATCAAGCATCGGATGAACCCGGAGAGCTACGGGGGGGCCCCGCTCCTGGGGTTGAACGGCACCGTGATCAAGGTGCACGGCTCAGCCAAGGCCGGGATGGTTACGAACGCCGTCCGGCAGACGGCGGCGGCGGTGAACACGAATCTCAACGAGCACATCCGGGTGGAGATCGCCAAGGCGAATGCGGTCCTGGCGGCGGCCTGAGCTCCGGCCCGGCGGAGCCGGGTGGGCGGGAAACGACAACTGACAACGCAAGCGACGACCCAAGATCGGTCATGACGGCCAAACGATTCAAAAACCCGCGCGCGGAGCATGGATTCCAGGGGCGGAGCTGCTCGATCCTGAGCGTCGGCTCCTACGTGCCGGAGAAGGTCCTGACGAACGCCGACCTCGAAAAGCTGGTCGAGACCACGGACGACTGGATCACCTCCCGCACCGGCATCAAGGAGCGCCGCATCGCCGCGGAAAACGAGTTCACCTCGGACATGGCGGCCATGGCGGCCCAGCGGGCGATGCACGCCTCGGGGATCAAGCCCGAGCAGATCGACCTCATCATCGTCGCCACCCTCACTCCCGACATGATGTTCCCGTCGACCGCCTGCCTGGTGCAGCAGAAGATCGGGGCGAAGCGGGCCGCGGCCTTTGACATCGAGGCGGCCTGCTCGGGCTTCATCTACGCTCTGGAGATCGGGCAGCAGTTCATCATGTCCCGCACCTACGAGACGGTGCTGGTGATCGGGGCCGAGAAGCTCTCGACCATCGTGGACTGGACCGACCGGAACACCTGCGTCCTGTTCGGCGACGGGGCCGGGGCGGCGATCCTCCAGCATCGGCCCAACGCCCACGGGCTTCTCACCGCCTGCATGGGGGCGGATGGCGAGAAGTCGGACCTCCTTTTCATGCCGGGGGGCGGGAGCATGTGTCCCGCCACGAAGAACTCCGTGGCCGCCGGGCTTCACTACCTCCGGATGGATGGGAAGGAGACCTTCAAGAACGCCGTCAACGCGATGCACACCGCCGTGAAGGAGGCGCTCCGGCGTTGCGAGCTCGACATCACGCAGATCAAGTGCGTGATCCCGCATCAGGCCAACCGCCGCATCATCGAGGCTGTGGGGGACCGTATCGGGGCGCGGCCCGATCAGGTGTTCGTCAACCTGAACAAGTACGGCAACACATCGGCCGCCTCGGTCGCCATCGCCCTCGATGAGGCGGTGCGCGAGGGGGTGGTGCAGCGTGGGGATCTCGTCCTGATGGTGGTGTTCGGCGCCGGGCTCACCTGGGCGGCTGCGATTATCGAGTGGTGAGGGTGCGGGGTCTCCCGCTCCCCTCCGGCCCCCCCGTTCAGTCACCGTTTCCCCAGCGCTCTCCCGGGGTGATGGGGCATCCGGCCAGGAATTCCCGGGCCGGCAGCCGTTTCCCACCCTCCCGTTGCAGGACCAGCAGGCGCAGCGATCCCTCGCCGCATCGCACGACGATCCCGGTGGGGTCGGCTGACAGGACCTCCCCCGGAGTGCCTCCCGTGGTGCCGACCTCGGGCCGCGCCTCCCAAACCTTCAGCACCGCGGGGGGAACCCCCGGAAGCGCCCGGCTCAAAAAGGCCCCGGGCCAGGGGACAAGTCCCCGCACCCGATTCCAGAGCCGGACCGACGGCAGGCTCCAGTCCAGAAGCCCATCCTGCCGCTCGATCTTCCGGGCATAGGTCGCCCCGTCGGCAGGCTGCGGCTGGGGGGTGATCGCTCCCGCCACCCATTGCGGGAGGGTTTCCAGGAGCAGTTCGGCTCCCAGCGTGGCCAGCCGGTCGTGGAGCGACTCCGCGGTGTCGGAGGGGGCGATGGGGGTCCGGACCTGAGTGAGCACCGGCCCGGTGTCGAGCCCCGGGTCCATGAGCATGAGGGTGATCCCGGTTTCGGAGTCCCCATCCAGGATCGCCCACTGGATCGGGGCTGCCCCGCGGTGCCTCGGGAGCAGGGAGGTGTGGACGTTGAGGCAGCCATGCCGGGGGATCTCGAGCAGGCTCTTGGGAAGGATCTGCCCGTAGGCGACGACGACGATCAGCTCCGGGGCCAGCGCTCGAATCGCCGCCAGCGATTCCTCGGTGCGGACCTTCTCGGGCTGGAGCACCGGGAATCCGAGCTCCAGGGCGGCTTCCTTGACGGCCGAGGGCTTGAGCTGGAGCTTGCGTCCCTGGGGTCGGTCAGGCTGGGTGATCACGCCGACCACCTGGAGTGAGGGGTCGCGCGCCAGGGCCCGAAGGCTGACAGCGGCAAGCGGGGCCGTTCCCATGAAAAGGAGCCTGGGCATGTTCGTGGTCGGGGTCGAGGGCCTCAGGCGGGGGGCGGGGCGGCGAGCCGTTCGGCGATGGTTTCCCCCGGCAGGCCGTGCACCTGGATCACCTTGTTGCGGGAGCTCTGGCCGCGGAGGATTTGCACCGAGCCGCGCGAGCATCCGAGGCGCTCCGCCAGCAGCTCCACCACGGCGTCGTTGGCGGCGGAGTCAACCGGGGGGGCCGTGACCTTGACCTTGAGCTGCGCCCCGACGGCAGGGCCGACTTCGTTCCGCGAGGCGCGGGGCTGAACTTTCAAGCAGAGCGTCGCCCCGCTTGGGTTCGGAGAGATCCATCCGGGCAGTGCCATGATGGGGCGATCCTGCCATGGCCGGGGGGGGTCTGAAAAGCAGGCGTTGCAGTTCCGTCAAACAAATGGCCTACGGCCGCCCCCCCTGCTACGGTTTCCCGAAGTCGATGCCCGAGCCTTACGAAGAACAGATCGGCGGGGAGTGGCTCCTGCGGCTTCCGCCCCGCCCGTCGCACGAAGCCCTGTGCGAGCGCCTCCACCTTTACATGGGGCGCGTGGTCGCCTCCCTCAGGAGCACCACCCTGCTCCCGATGCGGGAGCAGGTGGCCCTTTCCGACCAGCATCGGTTCCGTCCCGACCTCGCCCTCGTCGCCTCCAGCACGGGGAAGCTCTGGCTGGCGGTGGAGGTCATCAGCCAGGAGGATCATCATGCCGACACCGTCCTCAAGAAGATGGTGTACGAGGAGATCCACCTGGCCCGGCTCTGGATCGTCGATCCCCGCTATGAGAATGTGGAGGTGTATCATGGCAACCCCTACGGGCTGAGCCTGAAGGAGACCTTGATGGTGAAGGAGACCCTGGCGGAGCCGTTGTTGCCCGGGTTCGTTCTTCCGGTTACTGATTTATTCCATCCGCCGGGAGGCCCGGCAGGAACGACGGCGCGCGATTTTTGACATTCCGATGATGAAGGCACTGATCCTGGTCGATTTGCAGCGGGAGTTTCTTCCCGAGGGTGGATGGGAGCTCCCGGGCTCCGAGTCCGTGGTGACGCTGGCCAACCGCATCCAGCGGCGGTTCCGCGTGGTGGCGGCGACGCAGGACTGGCATCCCCGGTCGCACAAGATTTTCGCGGAAAACCACGACAAGCGCCAGGTCGGGGAGGTCATCGACTTCAAGCGCCAGGTGTTCCGCCTCACCCGGCCCCACTGCATCCAGAAGACCGTGGGCGCCGAGCTCGCCGGGGCGCTCCAGATGGACAACATCCATCGCGTGTTCCGCCGGGGGCAGGATGCCGACGTCAACGGGTACAGCGCCTTCTTCGACAACGACCAGCGGACCTCCACCGGGCTCGTCGAGTTCCTCCGGGCGCGCAAGGTCACCGACGTCTACCTCTTCGGCTTCTCCCACGATGGGTGCGTGGTCCACTCGGCCCTCGATTCCCAGGCCCTCGGCTTCAAGACCTTCCTGGTGGCCGACGCGGTGCGTTCCACCCCCCTGACAACGGAGGAGCAGGCCGAGGAGGATCGCCAGTTGGCGGCGGCCGGGGTGACCAAGGTGCTCAGCACCTCGCTCCTGTAGGCCCCCGGCGGTCAGGCACCGGATGCCGCGGGGGTGTTCCCCTTCCCGAGCAACTCCTGCTTCAGCTGCTGGCAATGGGCCTGAAGGTTGTGGTCGAAGCGGCGGATGTTGAAGGTGGGATAGACCCGGAACTTCAGAACCTGCCAGGCCGGGGTTTCATCCACCGGGGGGCAGAGGTCCTTCGGGGTGTCGCCGCAGTAGCCCAGATGGTGGTGCATGCAGAGGGTGCGGGCGAGGGAAACGACCGCAACCAGTTCGACATGTTCGGTGGCCTGGTGCGGGGCCTCGACCCACTTCAGCACGCTTTGATAGGGGGCCGGGAGGGGATGCTTCTCACAAAAGCGCACGGCCATTTCGCGGCTCGTGCACCCCATGTAGGCTTTCTCCGCCGCGTGGAGGGAGATCGACCGTGAATGGGCGTGGCGCGCCATGGCCTGAAACCCGTACGGGTGGATCCCCAGGAGCACGAGCTTCCCCAGGTCGTGCAGCAGCCCCGCGGTGTAGGCGTAGTCCTCGATCGCCTTGAGCTCGAGCTGCCGGGCCGTGTGGAGGGAGACTGCGGCCACCCCCATTTGGAAAAGCCAGAAACGCGACCACGAGACCGGAGGGACGTCCATGTGACGCTCCCGGATCAGGGGCATGGCTTTGGCCACCCCGGCGAGGGCCGTGTTTCCAAGTACCCCCACGGCGACCGAGGGGTGATCGACGCTCGCCCCCTCCCCTTGATGAAGCTTGTTGGCCGCGACGAGGACCTCGGCCGAGAGCCCCGGATCCCGGGAGACAAAATCCATCAGGTACTCGATGTCGGTGCTCTTCGACTCCGCCGCCATGATGAATTCGGCAGCGATCGTATCGACCACCGGGCAGGAGGGGAGGGCGTCGACCAGCTCCATGACCCGCTCGGCATCGGTGATCGGTCCCGTCAGGTCGATGTTCGACTCCAGCCAGAGGGCCTTGTCCTTGGCCGCCGCCGGCTCGGTCTCCCCTTCCGTGGCGAGCAGCGCCGCCGGGACATCGAGGGGATTGAGCGCCGCCCGAAGGAGGCGGGCGTGGGCCTCGAGATTCGGGGCGACTTTTTCAAGGATCCCCGTCGCGCCCGCCTGGAGGGCCTGCTGGACCTCCTCGAGGTAGTGGGCGAGGGCCGCGAATCCTGCCTCCTGTGAGGCCTGAAGCAGGGGGGGGGGCGGCTCCTCCCCTTCCTTGCGCTCGGGGGGGCGACCCTGGGTGAGGGCTGCGATGTCCTCGCCGATCAGGCCGAGGAGCCGGGTTCGACGACGCGCCAGGTCGCGGGGCGATATCCCGAGCCGCCTCGAACACTCTGCCTCCGGCTCTAGGAGCTTCTCCCGCCACGGGTGGGTCAGGGCGGCGGCAATCTCGGCGTGAACCACTTCGTCGTGGTACGGCTGGATGACGTAGTTCTGGATCCCCAGGGCGCGCAGCTTCGCCGCCGGGGAATGGTCCTGGACGCGGGTGTAAACAACGATTGGGATCCCTCCAAAGACGGGGTCGGCCCGGACCTGCGAGATGAAGTCGGCCCCGTTCTGCTGGGCGAGCTTGATCTCCACGATCACAAGGTCGATGACGACGAGTTCCCGCAGGAGCGCCCAGGCGGCCTCGATCGTCGTGGCGAGGACGCACCGGTTGCGGCTGCGGCCGACGATTCCCCGCATTGCGAGCCCGGCCACCTCGCTGTCGTCCAGGAGGAGGAGGTTGGCGGTCTGCCTAAAGGTGGTGGTCTGCGGCATCCTGTCTATTGGATGAGCCCATCCTTCGTTCCCCGGGGCGAAGTGCAATCCAAAAAGAGGTTGGAACGAGGGATCTCTCCCCCTGGCAGTTGGGCCACGCCGCTCAGTAAGGTGGATCAGGGCACCTCACGCCCCCATCCGAACTGATCCAGACCGGGTACGATGGGCGGTTGGCGATCGGTGAGGCGGCTGGATCCGGTCGCAGGCGTCTGCGCGGTCTCGGAACGCCACGGTCGGCAAATCTGTACTCAAGAGTTTGCGCGACGCCAGACATTGTTTGAATCTCCGGAAACCTTCCTCAATTCCTCCAGCCGACGAAGCGAGTCTTCAATTCGTTTGTAGGCAGCTTCGGAAAAATCGAGAGCATCCGCCGCGTGTCTGATTAGCTCCACGCGAGCAACTCGACCCTGTCTCGGCATCAGTTCAAGAAGGACATGTCCGATCTCCTCGCAAATCAAGACGCCGTGGGGCCGTTTTTGTTTGGCGGCGGCGATATATTCACGAAGGGCGGTATTGATACCGTCGTGTGCAGCCTCTTCATGACTTTCATCTGGCGACACACCGCTTCCTGCGTTTGGCAACTCCATCTGTTTCGATTGAACGAGAGATGGCACAGGAGATTTCGCAACGACTCGAGAAACAGTCGGTGTTTGATTTGGTGGCGGCCGATTGGTGCGCTCGGATTGCGGTGGGGTTTGCGACGAGGCACTGGGTGACGCCTCTGTCAACGGCTGGATTCCGAGTTCGTCCAGCTTGCGCCAGAGTGAGACCATTGTCTTATCGCGGTCAAAGTAGAAGTTGGACGCACTAACGCGCCAGAACACCCATTTACAACGTTCAAGTTGACGTTGGCGCGCCATATCCCGAATGATTTGATCTGGGTCATCGTGGTGCGGGCCATCACACTCAACAGCGAGCCGCGACTTCAAACCTTCGATGACGAAATCAATCCGATAGCGGCCTGGTCCGAACGGTTCGTATTGAGGGATGAGCCTGAAATTCTTTGCGTGAATCATTCTCCCGACTTCACGCTCAAACTCGCTCTCACATCTCTCCCAGTCAGGCTTGCCCGCAGACCGCGCGGTGGGATTGCTATAATAAGCGAGCAGCCTATACCGCATGTCATCAGGGTTAAGTTCATTGAGCGTGACTGTGTGGAATAGCCACACCTGATCACGCCCGCGACTTGCGGCGACATTGAATCGTTGTTTGTCGGATTCTTTAACCAATGGCGCAAAACGTTGGTTGGGTGCCGCGACCATGCTGAGAAACATGATGTCCCGTTCATCGCCTTGAAACGCGTAGGCATCGCCACAGACAAGCTCTCGCTGTTCGATCTCTTCCGGCGTAAGCCGCTCCAACAAGAGTTGGTTGATTAGTTTCGCCTGTTCTTCTCCTTGCAACGAGACGACCCCAAAGGTTGGTTTACCATTGGGATGATGGTCGTCCTTCGCACAGAGATAGCGCGGGTCTTTGGTGCATTGAACGATTGCGTCAACCAATGCTACTGCTTCTGGTTTGTTTCGCGCATAACCCGCGTTGCCTTCGCGAAATCCTTCTGCAACGTGTCGTACGACGATTGGCTCTAGCCGCTCCGGTGGATACTGGCGTAATGGGATCAGCGGCGTTGCTGCATAGCAAAGGTCGTTTGAGAACCGAATGATCTCGGGGACGCAACGGAAGTGTTCTCGTAGCACGATCCTCCTACCAAAACGAATCACGGCTTGATTAAAAAGACTGCTCTCCACGCCGAGAGCATCACGGTGTGGCAAGTCAGAAATCAATCGTTCCGAGAGAAGATCAACGTCAGCACGACCTACACCGACCGCCTCTGGACTTATTTGTTGGTCGTCACCTACGACGATGATTTGCTTTGCGAGATACAAAAGCGCAAGCGTATCAGGCCCGCTTTGGCTTGCCTCATCAACGATCACTATGTCGAACGATTCAGGCTTTGCATCAATTGTTTCAGCCAGTCTGTAAAATGGCATGATCCACGCGGGGACTGCCCCGCGACATTGATCCATGTGCATTCGCGCATCCCGTCGATGGATTTCCGCGCGCGCGCCAGTGCCTCGCCCGATTCGCCTGACGGCATTTGTCCACGCCATCAAATGTTGCCGCTGCGCTTCAGTGAGACGGTCAAAGCAATGTCGCCATGACTTCTCCGCTGCAAGCTCCGCCATGCTTCGTTGAAGATCCTTCTGGAGTGTCTTGGCTTCTCCTTCAAGCTGGTCGGCATCTTGTCCCCGATGGAATTCCTGCAGCCAAGCGTTTGTTCGCGACCAATTCCACGCTCGCTCTATGTTGGCCAATCGTTCGCTCCATGCCTGATTTGCAGAATCTGCGACGAGCATTGCGGCCAAGCGGGGAGCGTGATTGTAGATTGATTGGAAGAGGGATTCCCGATTTTCTAGCAAGTGCTTGTCTTCGGTCAACTGTAACCGGTAAGCCGAGCAC
>DMJJ01000385.1:0-2476 GCA_003452185.1 Verrucomicrobiales bacterium
CCCGTCTCGTGCTCCAGGCTCCGGACATCGAACAGGACGAAGGCCCGCCCGCCGTTCTCGAGGTATTTCTGGATCGCCTCAATCGCCCCCCGGGGCATCTGGTTGCGGGGGCCGACGACCATCAGGAGCCCGCAGTCGTCCGGCACCGTCATTCCTTCGCCAAGCTCCAGGGTCGACCACTCGATGTTGTTCGCGGAAAGGCACGTCGAGGCAAACCGGGCATACCCATCGATGCTCTCCTGATCCCGGGGCTTGGGGCCCCCGACGCCCGAAAGAAAATAAGCCTTCGCGCCCCGCGGCGTGCTGATCGAGTAGAGGGCCGAGGTGAAGAGCGTCTCCCCCTTGAAGTCCTTCCGCTTGATCTCCTGCGACTGCCCGGACATCAGCGGCTGCATGTCGTAGTCGAAGAGCTCCGGCTGGCGGACGATCTTTATCCGTCCCTGGCTCTCGAACAGGATGAAGGCGCTGTCCCCCGGGGGAATGTTATAACGCGCCTTGATCGCGGCCGCCGCCCCGGTGTCCCGCAGCGGGTCGACCATCTCGACCGTGATCCGGGGGCTCGCAATCCGATACTCCTTGAGGAGCTCCCGAACGTCGGAATAGAGGACCTTCTCGCGCGGATAGTAGCAGATGATCCGGACGTCGTTCGTCAGCAGCCCGACGAGCCGGCGCGACAGGGGGGAGAGCTCGGCGCGGTCGTTCGAGCTGTAGTGGAACCGCCGGTAGTGGCGGGCCGCCAGGTAATTGACCATCCCGACAATCGCGAGGAGGGCAACGATGCCGACGAGGACGTTGATCCTCTGGCTCCACTTGCGGGAGAACGAAAAGCTGGGGATGGGCTCGTCGTTCATCGGTTATTTCCAGCGGCGGCTCTCCACCACCCGCTTGGTGAAAAAGAGGAAGAATGCCGTCAGGGTGAGATAGAACACAACCGGCCGGGTGTCGAGAACCCCGGCCGAGAAATCCTGCATCTGCTCGATGATCCCCACCTGGGTCAGAAGGAGCCCGCGGGCCCCGGTGTCCGATCCAAAGGCGAGGGAGAGAAACCCGAGCATCAGCAGGGCGATCCCCCCGCAAAAGGTCACCACCGCGGCCACGGTCTGGCTCCGGGTCATCGCCGAAGCAAGGCATCCCATGGAGATGAGGACCATCCCCAGGAGGAGAATCCCCACCAGGGTCACGGCGAGGGCCCCGGCATCGACCAGGGCCGTGTCGTGGGAAAACCGCTGCACCAGGAGGAAACACGGGACCAGCGGCAGCCAGAGACAGATGAACACCACCATCCCCCCTGTGAACTTGGCCAACACCACCGCAGCATCCCGCACCGGCGTGGTCATCAACGTCTCAAACGTCCCGGTGAACTTCTCGAGCGCGAACGACCGCATCGTGATCACGGGAGGGGCCAGGAGGAGCACCATCCAGAAGGGGTAGCTGCCCAGGAAGAGCTCGCTCATCGGCCGGTGGGCCGGCTCATCCCCAAGCGACTCGATCAGGATGACGAACCCAAGCCCGGTGAGAAACACCGTGCTCGCAATCACCACGTAGCCCGACCAGGAGAGAAAATGGCTCCCGATCTCGCGGCGCACCAAGGTCCAGTAGGCCTGCATCAGAAACTCTCCTCCTCACGGCTCGTCGCCGTGACGGCCACAAAGATGTCCTCCAGCGAGTGGCGGCTCCGGGTCAGCTCCCGGAGCTCCCATCCACGGGAGCGCACGATCTCAAACACCTGGCGCCGAAGGTCCACCCCCTCCCGGGGGGTGAGGGCGCAGCGGAAGAAATCACCATCCACCGGGGAGACATCGTAATGCTCCACCTCGGGAACCTCGTCCCAACAGGCCTTGAGCGCCTCAAATGGGGCGGCAATCTCCGCCACCACCTGGCCGCTCTTGCTCATCTTGGCCCGAAGCTGCTCCGGGGAGTCGGCGGCCAGGATCTTCCCCTGCTGGAGGATGAGCACCCGGTTGCAGGTCACCTCCACCTCGGGAAGGATGTGCGAGGAGATCAGCACGGTGTGCCGCTGGCCAAGCTCCTTGATGAGCTGCCGCACGGACCGGATCTGGTTGGGATCGAGCCCGATGGTCGGCTCATCCAGGATGATCAGGTCGGGCTCATGCACGAGGGCGTCGGCCAGCCCCACCCGTTGCTGATACCCCTTGGAGAGATGGGCGATCATCTTCCGATGAACGTCGACCAGCCCGCACTGCCGCATCACCGTATCGACCCGGTCGCGGGTGCGCGCAAGGCTCAACCCCTTGAGGCGGGCCCGGAACCGGAGATACTCCTTCACCCGCATGTCGCGGTGCAGGGGATTGTTCTCCGGCATGTAGCCGATGCGACGGCGCACTTCATCGGCTTGGGTGAAGACATCGAACCCCGCCACGCGCACCGTGCCCGACGATGCCGGGAGGAAACCGGAAAGGATGCGCATGGTGGTGCTTTTGCCCGCGCCGTTCGGCCCGAGCAGCCCGACGATCTC
>DMJJ01000385.1:2586-2834 GCA_003452185.1 Verrucomicrobiales bacterium
GTTCTCCGGCATGTACCCGATCCGGCGTCGAACCTCGTCCGGCTGCGTGAACACATCGTAGCCGGCCACCTTGACCGTCCCCGAGGTCGCGGGGAGGAAACAGGAGAGAATCCGCATGATGGTGCTCTTTCCCGCACCATTCTGCCCGAGAAGCCCCACGATCTCACCCCGCCCGACCGCGAACGAGACCCCGGACACAGCGGTGTGTCCGTTGTAGCGCTTGATCAGGTTATCGACGTTGATCATAA
>DMJJ01000465.1 GCA_003452185.1 Verrucomicrobiales bacterium
CGCCGACTGCCCAGTCGGCTGAGCCCACCTTCGCGGACGGACGCCCCTTCCTGACCCAGTACCTCCACGCCCCCCCCCCACGCCCTGCCGGTTCGGCAACCGGCGACACGGCAGGCTGGGCAGCCTGCGCTACCCTACGCGACCCAATGCCCCTTCCAGCTTGGGCAACCGCCGCCAACGTAGCGCAGACAGCCTTGTCTGCTCTATCGCCGACTGCCCGGAAACACCAACAAAGGGAGAGGGCTTGTGAAATAAATCACAAATCTATTCTTGCTCTGTCTGGGGGTGCTCTCTAGGTTCCGGAGGGTCGGCCTCGGCCCGGCAATCCGTCATGACAACGACCGCTGATTTTGGCTACAACTCGAAGGTCGAAGGCGAGGTCATTGTGACCCGCGTCGACGCCGCCATCAATTGGTTCCGGAAGAACTCCCTCTGGCCGATGCCGATGGGGTTGGCGTGCTGTGCGATCGAGTTGATGGCGGCCGGGGCAAGCCGGTTTGACATCTCCCGTTTTGGAGCCGAGGTGATGCGGTTTTCCCCCCGCCAGTCCGACGTCATGATCGTAGCGGGCACCGTGACCTACAAGATGGCCCTGGCGGTGCGTCGGATCTACGACCAGATGCCGGAGCCGAAGTGGGTCATCGCCATGGGGGCCTGTGCCTCCACGGGCGGGATGTATCGGAGTTACGCCGTGCTGCAGGGGGTGGATAACATCCTCCCGGTGGATGTCTATGTCGCCGGGTGCCCGCCTCGTCCCGAGGCGCTCCTGGATGGCCTTCTGAAGCTTCAGGCCAAAGTGGCCGTGGAACCTGTGTTGTCCGCCTCCACGTCGGCAGTTTGAGTTTTCGTTCCTGTTTCCGTCCCGTGAGTTGGATCGGCTCGATCTATTGCATTGACCATGTCCGCCATTGATAAGGCCAAATCGCTCGCCACCCGCCTGGGTGCCCTGGTGGCTGCACCGGTGGAGTTCCGCGGGGAGGTGACCCTCCGTCTCCTCGAGCCCGAACGCATTGCCGAGGTCTGCACAATCGCACGCAATGAGTTCGGCTACAACATGTTGATTGACCTCTGCAGCATTGACAACTACGGCGAATCCCCCCGGTGGACCTTGGTCTACGAGCTCTATTGCATGGCCGAAAAGGCCCATCTTCGGTTGAAGACCGAGGTGAGCGAGGAGGCCTCCGAGCTGCCGACGGTGAGCGGGGTTTGGCCGACCGCCGACTGGCATGAGCGGGAGGCCTACGACATGATGGGAATCCGCTTCCGGGGGCACCCCGACCTGCGCCGGATCCTGATGTGGGACGGCTATCCGTATCATCCTCTCCGAAAGGATTTTCCCCTGGCTGGAAAGCCAACCGAGCTCCCCGAAGTGGCGTTCACCAAGCCGGCGCCGCTGGAGGGTGGGCCTTTTGTCACGGTTGCCGGCGGGAAGGATGCCGGGGCTCGCGAACCCCGCGTGCGGAACCCCGAAACCTGAGAGCAGCTGGAGACCCCTTTTGTCCTATGGCGAGCGTTCACGAAATTGAGGTGAAGGATTCGGCAGCCCGGGCGGCGGCAGCGATGCCCCCCGCCCCGGTGGACGAACTCCAGGATCTGCAGGGGGACAAAATGGTCCTCAACATGGGACCCTCCCACCCCTCGACCCACGGGGTGTTGCGGATCGTGCTCGAGATGGACGGAGAGATCGTCACCAAGGCGATCCCCGACGTCGGCTACCTGCACCGCGGCGATGAGAAAATCGCCGAGAACATGACGTACACGCAGTTCATCCCGTACACCGACCGGCTCGACTACCTGGCCCCCCTGGCCAACAACGTCGCGTATGCCCTGGCGGTGGAGAAGCTCATCGGGATCGATGGCAAGCTCCCCCCGAGATGCCAGTACATCCGGGTGATCTGCTGCGAGCTGGCCCGCATCTCCGCCCACCTTCTCGGGCTCGGCGCCTTCGCCATGGATGTGGGGGCCCTGACCGTCTTCCTCCACACCTTCACCGAGCGGGAGAAGATCTACAACCTGGCCGAGTCGCTCACCGGAGCCCGATTCACCACGAGCTACACGCGGATCGGCGGCGTCTCACGCGACCTCCCCCCGGGATGGCATGCCGCCTGCCGGCGGTTCTGCGACGAGGTGGTGGTCAACTTCGACGAGTCGGAGCGCCTCCTGACCCGCAACCGGATCTTCGTCGACCGGACCAAGGGAGTCGGCATCATCTCGGCCGAGGATGCGATCGCCTACGCCCTCACCGGGCCGAACCTGCGGGGCAGCGGCGTCGATTACGACGTTCGTCGCGCGACCCCTTACCTGGTCTACCCCGAGCTGGAGTTTGACGTGCCGCTCGGCTCCGTGGGGGATTCCCACGACCGCTACCTCGTCCGGATGGAGGAGATGCGCCAGAGCGTGCGGATCATCCGCCAGTGCCTCGACCGGATCCCGGGCGGGCCGGACAACGCCTCCAAGGAGCCGGTCTCGGTGGCTGACGGCAAGGTGGTGCTCCCGGCCAAGCGCAAGGTCCTCACGAGCATGGAGGAGCTGATCCACCAGTTCATGCTGGTGACCCAGGGGATGAATGCCCCGGTGGGGGAGGTTTATTTTGGCGCAGAGAACCCGAAGGGGGAGCTCGGCTTCTACATCCACAGCCGCGGGGGTGGGACCCCCTACCGGCTCAAGATCCGGGCCCCATCGTTCGTCAACCTGAGCATCCTGCCGAAGGTGCTTCCGGGCCACCTGATGAGCGATGTCGTGAGCATCCTGGGATCCTTCGACTTCGTCATGGGAGAGTGCGACCGCTGAGTCCCGACTGATTGAGACGCGACTATGACCTTCACAGTCCCCCCAGAACTGGAAGCCGAGCTCAATGAGCTCGTGACCCACTATCCCCAGAAGCGGAGCGCCTCCCTCATGTTCCTGCATGCCATCCAGGAGCACTTCGGACACATCTCCCCGGAAGCGGTTGACTACATCGCGCGGAAGCTCGACCTGAAGCCGATCAACGTCTGGGAGCTGGTCACCTTCTATCCGATGTTCCGACAGCACCCCGCCGGGCGGTTCCAGTTCAAGGTCTGCCGGACCCTGAGCTGCGCCCTCGGCGGATCGCACAAGCTCTATCATCACCTGTGCGAGAAGTTCGGGCTCGATCCCCATCAGCATGGCCTGCAGACGACCGCTGACGGCCGTTTCTCCGTCGAGTTCGTCGAGTGCCTCGCCAGCTGCGGCACCGCCCCGGTGATGATGTGCAACGAGGAGTTCCACCAGGGAGTCTCCAACGAGAAGGCCGACTCCATCATCGCGCAGTGTCCCTCGAAATAAAGCAGAGGGAACCCGGAAGAGTCACGGAACCGAAACCAGAAATGAACCCCCGCCCACCCCTCCAAACCCGGCGCCCCGCGGGGGCGACATCCGTACAGGCCACGGCCGCATGGGATGCGGTCGTGGGAGGGAATGAAAGTTGGCTGCCCGACATGGATTTGAACCATGACAAACAGATCCAGAGTCTGCTGTGCTACCGTTACACCATCGGGCAGTAGCGACCGGAGAACCTAAGGTCTTTTCACTGAGAGTCAAGCCGCAGTATGCCTCAAGAATACAGATTGATCCTGAAGCAGGTCGATGCCCCGGGGTACACCCCCGACATTGAATGCTACCTCCGACACGGGGGATACGAGGCGCTCCGCAAGGGGTTGACCCTTCCCACAAAGGAGCTCCCGGAGGGGAAAAAGATGTCCCCCCAGGAGCAGATCCGGGATGAGGTCCTCAAGTCAGGCCTCCGGGGCCGAGGGGGGGCGGGGTTCTCCTGCGGGCTTAAGTGGTCGTTCGTCGACCGGAAGAGCGGCAAGCCGATCTACTTGATCTGCAACGCAGACGAGTCCGAACCGGGGACGTTCAAGGACCGTCAGATCATCCATAAGGACCCGCACCAGCTGGTCGAGGGGATGATCCTCTCCTGCTTCGCCAACGACGTGAAGCTGGCCTACATCTACATCCGGGGCGAGATGCCCGAGGGGGCGCGAATCCTGAACCGCGCCCTCAAGGAGGCCCGGGCCAAGGGGTTTCTGGGAAAGAACATCCTCGGCACCGGATACGACCTCGAGATCCATGTCCACCGGGGGGCCGGGGCCTATATTTGCGGCGAGGAGACCGGGCTGATTGAGTCGCTGGAGGGAAAGCGGGCCTATCCCCGGATCAAGCCTCCCTATTTCCCTGCGGTCCTGGGGCTCTACATGTCCCCCACGATCGTGAACAACGTCGAGACCCTGGCCGCTGTCCGGCACATCGTTTCCATGGGAGCGGCGGAGTTTGCCAAGCTTGGCACCCCGAACAACACCGGCACCCGCATCGTGAGCATCAGCGGGCATGTGAAACGGCCGGGGTACTACGAGATTGAGGTTGGCAAGGCCACGCTTGGGGAGCTGATTTTCCACGAGAACTTTGGCGGCGGGTTGCGCGAGGGGAGGACCCTCAAGGCGGTGATCCCGGGCGGCAGCTCGGCGAAGGTTTTCAAGGCGGGGGAGAAGTTCAAGCTGCGGCGCAAGGGGGCGGACGGCCAGATGACCGCCGTCGATGTCGACCTCCTCGACATCCCGTACGACTTCGACTCCGTGCAGCAGGCCGGGTCGATGTCGGGCTCCGGGGCGATCATCGTGATGGACGACACCACGGACATCGTCGAGGCCCTCTCCAACCTGAGCGACTTTTACGCCCACGAGAGCTGCGGCCAGTGCACCCCATGCCGTGAGGGGTCGCTCTGGATGAGCAAGGCCCTTCACCGCATGACCACGGGGCAGGGTCGCCGGCAGGATGCCGACTACCTGCTCCACATCGGGCAGAACATCCAGGGCCGCACGATCTGCGCCTTCGGCGAGGCCTGCTCCTGGCCGGTGCTGAGCTTCGTGAAGAAGTTCAAGGAGGAGTTCGAGGCCCGGGGTGCCGCCGATGAGGCGCGCGCCGCCGCGGGGAACCCGGGTGCAAGCCGCCCCCACGCCTGAGACGCTTTCACATCCCATGTCCACCGCCACCGCCAACGACCCGAAGCCGGCCCAGCCGCCGGTCGAGACGCTCCGCATCAAGATCGACGGCCGTGAGGTCGAGGTGCCAAAGCTCATGCCGGACGCCTCGGGCCGACTCCAGCCGACGACCATGCTCCAGGCCTGCGCGGTCGCGGGCATCGAGGTGCCGCACTACTGCTACCACCCGAAGCTCCCCGTCGCGGGCAACTGCCGCATGTGCCTCATCGAGTTCGGCACCCCCATGATCGGCCCCGACCGCAAGCCGGTGCTCAATGAGGATGGAACGCCCAAGATCGCCCGGTCGGTCCTGCCGTACGAGCCGACCACCCCGCGCGGCGCCATCGCCTGCGCCACCCCGATCAGCCCGGGCATGGAGCTTTACCCCGGGTCGGCCGCCACGCGCCAGATGCGCGAGTCGGTCCTGGAATCCCTTCTCATCAACCATCCCCTCGACTGCCCCATCTGCGACCAGGCTGGGGAATGCAAGCTGCAGGAATACTCGGTCGAGCATGGCCAGGCGACCAGCCGGTTCGTCGAGACCAAGGTCCACAAACCGAAGCAGGTCGACCTCGGGCCCCGCATCATGCTGGATGATGAGCGGTGCGTCCTCTGCACGCGCTGCATCCGCTTCACACGCGACATCGTGGGGGATGACGCCCTCGGGATCGTCAACCGCGGGAGCTACAACACCATTGCGGCCTACCCCGGGGCAAAGTTCGACAACAACTACACCCTCAACACCGTCGACCTCTGCCCGGTCGGCGCCCTGACCTCGAAGGATTTCCGGTTCCAGATGCGGGTCTGGTTCATGAAGGAGACCCGCTCCCTCTGCACGGGCTGCGCCACCGGGTGCAATATCCTCATCGGCTCCCGGGAGGAGAAGGTCCTCCGGTACGAACCGCGCCAGAACGACGCCGTCAACGCCTGCTGGATGTGCGACACCGGGCGGCTCAACTACAAGTGGATCGGACGCGAGGACCGGCTCATCGAGGTGCGGAGCTTCCGCAGCGGGGCCCGCAGCTGGAGCGGCACCCTGCACGAGGTGGCGGAATCGCTCAAGACCGCCGCCCCGGGATCCGTGGCCATCATCGCCTCGGCCCGGCAGTCAAACGAGGAGCTCTACCTCCTGAAGAAGCTCGCCACCCATCTCGGGGCCGTCACCGACAGCATCGCCCGCGAGGGGGAGGGGGACAAGCTCCTGGTGAACGAGGACCGAAACCCCAACAGCAACGGGGCCCGGCTCACCGGGATCGCCTTCACCGAGATGGGGATCCAGGTGCCGAAAATCGCCGACGGGATCCGCGCCGGCCGGATCCGCACTCTCATCGTGTTTGGTGAGGATGTCACCCGGCACGGCATCGACGCCGAGCTCCTCGGCAAGCTCCAGACCCTGATCGTCAGCGACATCCTCCCGAACGAGACGACCCGACGGGCCCACTACCTCCTTCCGGGATGCGCCCACGCCGAGAAGCGCGGCACGTTTGTCAATGCGAAGGGGCGTCTGCAGCGGTTTCTCAAGGCGGTGGAGCCCCGGGGCGATGCCCGCCCCGAGGCGGAGTTCCTCCAGGAGCTCCTCGCCGACCTGGGCATCGCGGGAGGAACCGCCTCCCCGACGAGCTTCGAGGGGTTGTTTAACCAGATGGCCCGGGAGATCCCGGCCTTCGCCGGACTCGAATGGTCCCGGATCGGCGACCTCGGCGTGAACGTACCGATTTGATCCCGCCATGATCAGCTCACTCAAAGACTTCCTCCTGAACCACCGCGATCTCGTGTTCGCGGTGGTGAAGATCGCGGCCATGTTCGCGGTGATCATGCCAATGGTGGCCTACTCGGTCCTGGCCGAGCGGAAGATCTCCGCCTTCATCCAGGACCGCGTCGGCCCGAACCGCGTCGCCCTGCCGCTCGTCGGCAACATACCGGTGCTCGGCCCCTTCCTCACCCGGCTCGGGCTCTGGCAGCCGCTGGCCGACGGCCTGAAGTCCTTCCTCAAGGAGGACTTCACCCCCGACCATGTCCGGAAGATCTACTTCTGGCTCGCCCCCGCGATCGCCCTGGTGCCGGCGTTCCTCACCCTGGCCGTGATCCCGTTCGGCTCCTATGTCGGCAGCCAGAAGATGGTCCTCGCGGACCTCAACGTCGGGGTGCTCTACACCTTTGGCATCGTCTCCCTGGGGGTCTACGGGATCGTGCTGGCCGGGTACGCGGCCAACAGCAAGTACCCGTTCCTGGGAGGGATCCGCTCCAGCGCCCAGATGATCTCCTACGAGATCGCCATGGGGATGAGCGTCATCCCGGTGTTCATGCTGGTCGGGGACCTGAACCTCGGGAAGGTGATCGAGTACCAGGCCGGGGGGCTCCTGAGCTGGAACATCTTCAAGCAGCCGATCGCGTTCGCCATCTTCCTCGTGGCGGCGTTCGCCGAGACGAACCGGCTGCCGTTCGACCTTCCGGAATCGGAAACGGAGCTCGTCGGCGGGTACCACACCGAATACAGCTCGATGAAATTCGCCCTCTTCTTCATGGGCGAGTACGCGGCCATGATCTCCGCCTCGGCCATGATGGTGACGCTCTTCTTCGGGGGCTGGAGCCTCCCGTTCCTCGGACTCAACCAGCCCGCCGCCGAGTCGGCCCTCTGGGTCGGCGTCGCCCACATCGGGATCTTCATCGCCAAGGTCCTCGTCCTCATGTGCATCTTCATCTGGGTCCGGTGGATGCTTCCCCGTTTCCGCTACGACCAGCTGATGGACCTGGGGTGGCGCCGATTCATCCCGCTGGCGCTCGCGAACATTGTGATCACCGCCGTGGTGCTCCTGGCCCTCAGCCGCGGATGACCCGGGACGAACCCAACCCCCCGCACCTGCCATGATTGTAAAACGCTCAGAGCTCACCTGGTTCGAGAGGCTCTACCTGCCGACGCTCCTCAGCGGCCTGCGGGTCACGTGGCGCCACTTTTTCAACACGCTCTTCCGGGGGAAGGTCGTCACCATGGAGTACCCCGAGCAGCGCTGGGTGGTGCCCGAGGGATACCGTGGGGCCCCCTACCTGGTGAAGGACCAGGAGGACCGGACCAAGTGTGTGAGCTGCCAGCTCTGCGAGTTTGTCTGCCCCCCCAAGGCGATCCGGATCACCCCCCCGGGGTCCGAGGTCAACCCCGACACCGGCAACGTGGAGAAGCGCCCGCGGGAGTTCGAGATCAACATGCTCCGGTGCATCTTCTGCGGGTTCTGCCAGGAGGTCTGCCCCGAGGAGGCAATCTTCCTGATGAAGGATTACTCCCTCACCGGAACCAGCCGCAAGGAGATGGTCTACAACAAGGAAAAGCTCCTCAGCCTGGGCGGGGTGCATCAGGATCCCGTCCAAAAGTGGAAGCAGAAGGCGCGCGAGGCCCGGGAGCAGGAGCATTTCAAACCCGCATGACCCGACGCGCAGCGGCACCTGACAACGACCTGCACCCATGACTGACCTGCTCTTCTACATATTCTCGGCGCTGGCGATCCTCTGCGGCCTCATGGTCGTGGCGAACCCCTTCAGCCGGAACCCCGTGACGAGCGCCATGTTCCTGGTCCTCACGATCGTGAGCCTGGCGGGCCTCTTCGTCCTGCTCCACGCCTACTTCATCGCCGCGGTCCAGATCCTGGTCTACGCCGGCGCCGTCATGGTGCTGTTCCTCTTCGTCATCATGCTCCTGGACATCCGGGCGGAGGAGCGCCGCCGGATGAAGCTCTTCGGGATCATCACCGGACTGGGGTCGGTCGGGGGGCTGGCCTGCCTGCTGATCCGCACGATCTGGAACTCCGGGGTCGGGGAAGGACTCAACCCGACGCTCGAGGGCGAGACCCGGCTTCTCGGCAAGACCCTCTTCACACAATACCTCCTCCCGTTCGAGGTGGTCTCCATCCTCCTCCTGGTCGCCATGGTGGGGGTGATCCTCCTCAGCAAGAAGGAGCTCAAGTAGCCAGACCACACGAGAGCCAACGCACCATGACGAACATCGGACTCGAGCATTACCTGGTGGTGAGTGCCGCCCTCTTCTCCCTGGGGCTCCTGGGGGCGATCCTGCGCCGCAACCTCCTCATCGTTTACATGTCCCTGGAGCTGATGCTCAACGCGGCAAACCTGGCCCTCGTCTCCTTCAGCCGGTTCAAGGACCGGATGGAGGACCACATCAGCGGGCAGATCATGGTGTTCTTTATCATCACGGTGGCCGCGGCGGAGGTCGCCGTCGGCCTGGCCCTCATCGTGGCCCTGTACCGCAAGCGGGCCTCGGCACACACCGAGGACCTCGCCACCCTGAAGCTTTGATCCACCGCTATGGAGCTGCTTGAAAACATTGCCTGGTGCATCCTCCTGCTGCCGCTGGCGGCGGCCGTCGGGATCACCCTCTTCACCCTCCGCAACGGGAAGCTGAGCGCCCAGCTCTCGATCGCCGCGGTCGTGGTCTCGTTCCTCATGACCATCGTGGCCGTGATCGCCACGTCAGACGCCCCGATGGCCCGCTCGGCCGCCCTTCCCTGGCTCCACGTCGGCGACCTCGCCGCGGACATCCGCCTCGTCCTCGATCCCCTCAGCAAGGTGATGCTCCTCGTGGTGACGGGGGTGGCCAGCCTGATCCACATCTACTCCTACGGCTACATGCACGAGGACAAGAGCCTGGCCCGCTTCTTCGCCAGCCTCAGCCTCTTCACCTTCTCGATGCTCGGGATCGTCCTGGCCTCGAACCTCGTCATGACCTTCATCTTCTGGGAGCTGGTGGGCGTTTCCAGCTATCTGCTGATCGGATTCTGGAACGAGAAGGCCTCGGCAGCCGACGCCTGCAAAAAGGCGTTTCTCACCAACCGGATCGGGGACTTCGGCTTTATCCTCGGGATCCTGATCGTCTGGGGGCTGCTCGGGTCGGTCGATTTCGACTTCCTGAAGGCGGAGCTCGTGAAGCACCCGGCCAAGCTCGGCGGGGCGGCCTCCCTGGCCGGCCTCCTGATCTTCTGCGGGGCGATGGGCAAGAGCGCCCAGTTTCCGCTTCATGTCTGGCTCCCGGACGCGATGGAAGGCCCGACCCCGGTCAGCGCCCTGATCCATGCGGCCACGATGGTGGCTGCCGGGGTCTACATGCTCTGCCGGACTTACTTCCTCTTCACCGTCCCGACCGCCTGGCCCTCATCGATGTCCTGGCTGGCGGGATGGTCTTCCCTCGACATCATCTCATGGATCGGGGGGGTCACAGCCCTCATGGCGGC
>DMJJ01000038.1 GCA_003452185.1 Verrucomicrobiales bacterium
GACCACCAACTCGCGGTCATCGACGGTGGCCACCGTGGGAAGGTATTGGTCGCCGTGCACGAACGTATTGACGCGAACCGGCTCGGCTCCAGCAACCCCAGCTGCAGAGTAGAAGCGCGAGTAAACGTCCCACCCTTCGGTCCTAGTGCCCGCCTTCTGGGTCCAAGCGACGAGGAAACCGCCCGAAGCAGCGCCGCTGACGACGGGATTCGCGCAGGTTGTGCGACCTACGTTGACCAGAAACTCATCACCCCCCGGTACGCCTGTGGGGCCGTAAGTACGTGCATAAACGTCAACGCTGGCGTAGGAATCGGTCTCGCTGGCAGCGTGGCGCTGCTGCTCAGAGATCCACGTCACGACAAACCCACCCCCCTGCAGGGAAGCCACCTGAGGATTGCGCTGGTTGTAGAGCGAGAACTGATTGATTTGGAAAGGGGCGCCGGAAGAGACGCCAGACGGGGAGAAAGCGCGCCCAAAAACGCCCTGAAGGTTGCCGTCCTCACCAAACACGGACCAAACAACCACGACATTGCCTCCGGTCAGCACGGCCACCGAGGCGTCGATCTGCTCACCTTTGGTCTGGCCACCCACCGCGATCTCATCCGTCGCGAACACTCCCGCGGCGGTCAGGAATCGGGCATAGACCTTATGCGCTCCCTGCTCCCCGCCCTGCCACACAACCACCGCACCCCCATCATTCAGCAGGGCGACCTGGGGACGCTCCTGGCCTCCGGCAGTCGTCTGGCTGACAATGAACGGGGCGGTGACGTCAGGCGACCAGGAGCTGGTGAGCTTCCGGGCTGCGATTCCGAATCCGCGACCATCCAGCAAGCTGTCCTGCCAGACCACGTACCCCCCCTTGGAGGAGATGGCTACGGAGGGAAACACCTGATCCCCCGGAAGCGTCCCGACAATCGGATACTCCCCGCCGTCGGGAAGCAACCCCTGCCCGTGGAGCAGGGATGCCGAGAGCACCGCGAGGAAGGAGGCACCGAGTCGGCCACTGCGTGTTGATCGGCCAAACATAAGCGGTTCAGTTTTGAGACGAGCCAGGGCTTTGACTTACTTCGCGGCGGCCGGGGCAGCGGCAGCAGCAGGCGTGGCCGGCACCGGAGTGAACGGGGTCTGCTGGGGAATGCCACCCTTGGCGAACGGCATATCCTCGTCGTTGTGCACCCGGTTACCCGCGGGGTCGATAATGGTCGGAGTGACGAAGATCATGAGGTTCTTCTTCTCACCGATGTTGGACTCGCTCCGGAAGAGCCGACCGAGGAGCGGAAGGTCGCCGAAGAACGGCACCTTGTCCTTGGTCTTGGTTTCGCTCTCGGAGATCAGGCCGCCGAGGACGATGGTCTGACCATCCCACACGATGGTGGTGGTGGCAACCTGACGGAGGCGAAACATCGGGAGCGGAATGTTCTGACGGATGGTGGCCGTCGGGACACCACCGACCGACTGGGCCTGCGCCTGGAAGAGCTGCGCGGTCTCGAGGTCATACCCGGTGAACTCGGTGAGCGTCGGGATGATGGTCATCTGGATCGTGAAGCCGTCCGCCGAGACATACGGCAGAACATCGAGCACGGGTCCGAGCTGAACCGGGGTCGCGATCGGCTGAATGGAGGACCCAACTGCGCCGCCGCCACCGGTCGAGACCGAGACGCCGCCCGCGCCACCACCGCCGCCGGAGGAAGTCTGATTCAGGTCGAGGTCAGTGACGACGAACTTCACGTCGACCGCCTTGATCTGGGTCTGCCGGGAGCTGACCGTCGTGACTTCCGGTGCGTTGAGCACGTTGATCCCGCCACGCTGCTCAAGCGCCTTGACCACCACGCGGAACTGCGGGTCGGTGAGAATGCCGCTGAACGTGCCGAGGGCGGGGGCGTTGTTACGGAGACCGCTGGTCAGCAGGTTGTCCGAGGCGCTCGGGGACTGATGGAATACACCGCTGGGGTCAGGCCCGGGGAACCAGCCCGTCGGGTTGCCCGGCGAAGTGACACCAGGGTCGCCCTGGAACGAGGGAGCGCTGCCCCCCTGAACGCCCATGGCGCCGCCGCTGTTCAACCAGTTCCCGAGGTACCAATCGAATCCGAGCTGCTTGTTCTGGCTCAGGTTGACTTCGGCAAACCGGGCCTTGATGGAGAGCTGGGGCGGAGCGGTGTTCAGCACCTGAATCGCCTGCTCGATGATGTCGAGGTCGGAGAGAGTTGCACGGACCATCAGGAGGCCGGTCCGGTCGTTGTAGAAGAGCTGCTTCGGGGGATCGAGAAGCACGCCGGCTGCGGCGAAGAAGTTCCTCGCGGTCGTGTTGATGACCTGGGTGTATGAGGGACGGGTCACGAAGGTGACACCGGAACCGGGGGTCCCGAGTTCCCCAACGTAGGTCTGGGGGGCGCTGGAGATGCCGCCCGCCGCGCCGACGCCGCCACCGCCGCCACCCCCCTGTGCCCCAATTCCACCGCCGACGGTGAAGGGAGCGATGGAGATCGCACCAAACGTGGCACCGACCTGCTGCTGCTGCTGGCCGCCCTGACCGCCGCTCTGGCCGCCACGGCTTCCGCCGCCGCCGCCACTCCGACCGCCACCACCACCACCACCACTGCCACCGCCGCTGCCCCCCTCGGAGGCGAACTGCTGGGCCGTGACGCTTTCGAGACCTTGCCGGAAGGTGTTCGGATCAACCTTGAACGTCCGGGTCTGCAGAGCCTCACCATCGCGGGAACGATAGGAGAAGATGATCGCGTAGTCCTCGACGGAGTACTTGATGGGGCGGTCCGCCACGCGAACGATCGCATCCAACATCTCGGATATCGTGAGACCCTTCAGGGGGGTCGGGATATTGATGACCACGTCGCCCAGGATCGGAGCCGAGTCTCCGGCGGGAGCCGGAATCGGGTTCCCCTGCGGGTCGAGGGTCGGAGCGGGAGCCGGAAGATCGATGTTCGGGGCGAGGAGGAAGTTGAGTCCGCTCTTGTCCGGATCGCGCTTGAGCGACTCGGTATAGAGCTCCTTCACCACTTCGGAGAGCGACTTCGATTCAAACTTCACCTCATCGACGCGGATGCGGCGGAGCTTCGAGTAGATCGCCTGGCGGGCGCGGCTCGTGTGAACGAGGTTGGTCCCGACGTACGGATTCGGCTGGGGGAGGCTGGCCCGGGTGTTGGGGTCCATCCAGGTCTCGGTCACGGTCCGGAGACGGTCCTGGGCCCACCCTTCACGCTTGAGGAGGTTGGCCTGGTGATGCTGCTCACGGATGATGTTGAGGTAGTAGTAGGCGGCCTGGTTGCCGGGGTCCGCCGCAACGACCTCGTTCAGCTTTGCCTCGGCCTCGTTGAGCCGGCCGGCTTCCACCAGCACCTTGGCGTCCTGGATCTTGGTTCCGATCTTCACCTTCTCCGCGGCAACCTCCGGGAGGACCGCGAGGGTGTCGGGGCTCGGCATGCGGCCCGCGAGCTGGGTCTTGATCTGGGTGATGTTGCGCTTGGCTTCCTGGGCCCCCTTGTTGGAGGGATCGACCACGAGGATGCGGTCGACCTGCTTCTCAGCCTCGAGAAGGTCGCCGGCGCGCTGGGCCTGCTGGGCGAGCACGAGACGGCTCGAACCCATCCCGGCGTTCACCGCGGCAAGCTCGGCATCGACGCCGCTGTTGATCCCCTTGAGGAGCTTGATGCACTCCTCGTAGAGGCGCGCGGCCTCGGCGTAGCGCCCGGCCTTCTCGGCCTCCTGCGCCTTCGCAATCCTGGCCCGCACGTCGACCTTGTTGGCTTGGCGTCGCACGCTCTCCCGCGCGGCATCGTCAACCGCCGATCCAGGCGTCTGAGCGAAGCTTGCCGTGGAGATGAGGGACCAGGCGGCCGTTACACCAACCAGCGATCTAAAAGTTCTGAACATGTGCTTTCCCGTCTCTTCTTTTAAAAACAAATGCACCACGCGATTACTGCGGAGTGCGTTTGAGTCTGGTTTTCTTGTCGTTTAAGCGGTTTGAAACTACCACCTCGTTTTCCGAGATTTCAACGATTTTGTACTCCTCGCCACCGAAGCCGATGACGGCATCGCGACGGAGCGTTTTGAATTGTCGATTTTCCGGCGGATAGCTCAGGTCCGCCACGTACGCGTCCGCGCGGACGAACGCCTTGTCCTTGGTCACCTCGAACCGTTCCTTGGTCTCCGTGATCTCGAACGAGAGGGAGTCGGGGTTCTCTGCGGCCCCCTTCACCTCACGGAGCCAGATCTGGTTCGGGTTCCGCGCGGTGCCTCCGGGGATCCGGATCTTCTCATCCGCCTTGACGGTGAAGGGACGCGGCTTCCGGAACTCAGCGCGGTCGGCGGCCTCGATCATCAGTTCGATCACATGACCGTCCGGCCCCGAACTCACCAGGCGCACAACCATGTTGAGGGCCTTGACCCCGTCGATCTTCAGCGCCTCGGGACCGACCGACTTGCCCGAACGATCGACAATGATCCGTCCGTCCGAAGTCTTGATCCACTTGACCGGCGTGAAGACCTTGTGCGGAAGACCGAAGGAGATGGGAGCCGGGTTGCGGGCCGCCTCAAGCGCCGCGGTGTAGGTGCCCATTGCGACGGGAGCGGGAGCCTTGACCTTCTTCGTGTTGTAAACACGAGTCAACCCCTCGGCCTCCTCCTGCGCCTTGGCGCTGAGGAACCAGAGGGCGACGACCCCGAGCCCAAGGGTGAGGACGGAGAGAACGAGAATCACCTTCTCGTAGTTGAGCCGGCAGAGTTCGAGGAGTTTTTTTACCTTTTCCATGGCATCCCCTTATTTCGCGGCAACGAGCGGCTTCGCAATCTCGATGATCATTGCGACCTTGAAGGCTTTTTCATCCGCCAGCGTCTCGAGTCGCCGAACGCCCTGCGCACCGGTGGGCCCTGCGGGGGCCCGGCCGGCCTGGACCGGGGCGTTGCGGGTGAGGGGCGGCGCGGTGTTGGCAGCCCCCTGCCCAAAGGGTTGGGGGGCGGGAGCGGCCGGGGCTTTCATCGGGCTGCCGGGCAGGACGCTCAGCAGGTGGACGGAGAAGCCGTAGGGGGACCGCTGGAGGTTGTCGAGGACCGAGGCCAGGGATTCGCTGAAGCCCTGGAACGTGACGAGATAGACCGAGACGGCGTCGCCGGTGATCTCGTTCGTGCGGCCGGTCAGGGTGTGGTAGTCGAGGGATCCCCCGGCATCGAGGTCGGGCTTGCAGACGGGGACCCGGCGGAGGTTGTCGAGTGAGGTGATCTCGGAGCGGAAGAGGATCCCGCAGAGCGCCTTGACGTCGGCGAGCTCCTCGGCGAGGAAGCCGACGCTTCCCTCGGGGAAGCTGACCAACGGCTTGATGGCGCTGAAGCTGAAGTCGCGTTGGGCAACCGGGATGCGCGCCTGCTCGGCCTGCTTGTTGAGGTCGGCGAGACTGTTGTCGAGGAGCGTCTTGAAATTGCTCGGGGTGATCCGGGCGTCGAACTCCACCCGCGCCTTGATCTTGGTGGCGTCCGCCACGAAGGACTTCAGCTGCTCGGCCTGGACCTTGATGATGTCGATGTTGGTCTTGCTCGGGAAGACGCCCGAGGAGTCGTAGATCTTCTTGAGGTTGGCATCGGTCTCCTCAAGGGACTTTTGGATTGTGCCGCTTTCGTCCCACTTGCTGTAGAGGTAAAAGCAGCCGTAGCCAAAGAAGCCGAGGATGACCAGCAGCGATACGGAGAAGAAGAGATTGCGCTTCAGCCAGAGCATATCGTTTAGAGGTCGAGCGGCTTGGCGAGCCGCAGGGTCAGCTCGAAGGTGAAGAAGAACGCCCCGTTGGTTCCGCGGTCCTCCACCTCGAGTCGTCCGGAGAGGGCCGTGTTCGTTGCAAAGTATTGGGAGTTTGTCGCCAGCCGCGAGGCGAGGGCGGAGACGAGCTCAAAGTTCGCAGAGGGCTTGACGCTTTGGTTCAGGTTGACGCCGCGGCAGCTGAGGAGAACGGTGCTGACCTGGCTTCCGGCCCCGGGGTCACTCGATTTCCCCTTGCGCGCTCCCCCGCCCCGTGTGGCCGTAGCCGCCGCGGCGGCATCCTCCGGGGAGAGGCTGGCAACGCCTTCCATCGGGAACCCCTCGGGGGCCACCGGGGCGAGCCGCTCGATCCAGAGGCCGGCCTCGATGTTCGGGGCCTGAAGGATGTCCGAGGCCTGCTGCTCGGTCTCGCGAAACGCCTGCCGGAGCACGCCGATCATGCGAGGCCAGTAGTTGCGTCCCTCCATCCAGGCGAGATGGGCATCGGCGATCCCCTGGATCTTCTTGAGGTCCTGCTCCGCCCGGCTGAGGTTGTTCTTCATCGCCTCCATCGGCTGAAGCTTCGCCTTGAGGTTCTCCAGGGCGGCCCCCTTCTGGCTGGCGACCCGGTCGAAGAAGAATCCGATCGCAAAGACGATCAGGGTGAGGCAGAGGGCGCTGGCAATGAAATAGGGCTTCTTCTGGCCGAACCGCTGCCGGGCCAGGGAGCTTTCCGGCATCAGGTTCAGCTCGACCGGGCAGTGAGCCAGGTTGCGAAGGCCGAGCCCGACCGTCTCACCGAGCGAGTGGGCCACCTTGGCCAGCTCATCCAAGTCGAGCGCGGGATCGATCTCGACGTTCAGGAGCGGGTTAAAGTACTCGACCGGGATATTGAACTTCTCCGCGAAGAACTCGCGGGTGTACGGCATGATCGAGGCGCCGCCCGAGAGGAAGAGCCGAACCGGAGCTCCCCCGCCCTGCTGCGAGCGGTAGAACTGGATGGTCTGGTTGACCTGGATGTGAAGGCGGGTCATGAACTGGCGCGCGATCTTGCTGATCGCGGCCTGGTTCGGATTGTCAGGCTCGGCATAGGCGCCCCCCAGCCCGACGAAACCCTCGGAGATCTTCAGCGCCTCGGCCTCCTCGTGGCTGAGCTTGGCCTCGCGGGCGAAGTCGACCGTGATCGAGTTGGCCCCGACGTTGATGCCACGGGAGTAGACCTGGCCCTTGTCGAAAAAGAGCAGGTTCGAGGTCTTTGCACCGATGTCGAGGAGCATCGAGCACCCCTCAAGGTCCCCGTAGCTGTAGCGGAAAGAGTTGCAGAGGGCCGCAGGAGAGACGTCCGCCAGTTGAAGCCGGAGGCCGGCGGTCTCGGCCACGCGGAAAAGCCCCTCCACCACGTCGTTCTTGATCGCCACCAGGAGCACCTCGAGCTCCCCGGTGGCGGTGGTGCCAATGATCTGGTAGTCCCAGACGACTTCCTCGAGCGGGAACGGGACGTTCTGCTGGGCCTCGTATTGGATGATCTGCGTGACCTTCGAGGTATCGACGGGAGGGAGCCGCACGAACTTGGAGAAGGTGTGGAACCCGGGAGCGCAGACGTTGATCCGGTTCGCCGAGAACTGGCGATCGGAGAGCATGGCCTGAAGCTTCTGCTGGAGGATGGCCGGACGGGTCGCGTCCTGGAGGCCATCCTGGCCAAGCGAGGCGAAGCCGTACTTCCGGAGGCGCAACCCACCGGCATCGTTCACCTCGAACTCAGCCAGCTTGAGCGTTGCCGCCCCGAAATCAACTGCCAGAAAAGACTTTGATGTGAGCATCGTCGTCAGCCGTCGGTAAACAAGCCAGCCGGCGAACCTCAAAGAGGTCCGCCCGTGGTGATGTCGCCCGGAAGCTCGTGCGGAATACTGGAACGGCTGGGTCGGGTCAAACGAAAAGTGCTCTGAGCCAGAGAATGTTCAGCGACCTGCAGCCACCGATTTCACCACACAAGGGATCCGCTGTTGAGACAGGGAGGGCACGGGATCGTCACGAGAAAAAAAGGAAGGGCTCCGCGGAGGCGCGCAAGAATTCAGCGGGCTGATGGCCCCGAACAGAAACGCTTCTCAGTCGTCACCGCGGATCGGAGGGAAGGTTAACCACGGATGGGACCCGGATTTGCGCGGATGGGACTGGGGTGGAGGAGACTCCTCCCGGAGGTTCCGGGGGGCCTCCCACAGAAACCGTTCAGGGGAGTCCCCATGCAGCGAACTGGGAGACGAAGGAGTGGAAGGGGAGGGATTCGCGGTGACCGGAGGGATCCGGGGGCCCAGGCGGTTCAGACTTTGGAGCGAAAGTAGCCGATGGTTTGCTTGAGCCCCTCGGAGAACGGCACCTTGGGGGTCCAGCGAAGGATCGACTTGGCGCGGGTGATGTCGGGGCGGCGCTGCTTCGGGTCGTCCTGAGGGAGGGGGCGGAAGACGATCCGGCTTTTGGAGCCGATGGCCCGGATGGTTTCCTCGGCAAACTCAAGCATGGTCATCTCGTGGGGGTTGCCGATGTTCACCGGATTCGACTCCTCGCTCATCATGAGGCGGTAGATCCCCTCGATCAGGTCGGAGCAGAAACAGAAGCTGCGGGTCTGGGTGCCGGAGCCGAACACGGTGATCGGCTTGTTGCGGAGGGCCTGGCTGATGAAGGCCGGGACCACGCGACCATCGTTGAGCCGCATCCGGGGCCCATAGGTGTTGAAAATGCGAACGATCCGGGTGGCGAGCTTGTGCTCCCGGTGGTAGGCCATGGTCATGGCCTCGGCAAACCGTTTTGCCTCATCATAGCAGCCGCGCGGCCCGATCGGATTGACGTTCCCCCAGTAGGTCTCGGGCTGGGGGTGGATGAGCGGGTCGCCATAGACCTCGGAGGTGGAGGCGATGAGGAACCGGGCCCCTTTGTGCAGCGCGAGGCCGAGGGCCTTGTGCGTTCCGAGGGATCCAACCTTGAGGGTCTGGATGGGGAGCTCCAGGTAGTCGATCGGGCTCGCCGGGGAGGCGAAGTGCCAGACGTAGTCGACGGGCCCGTCGAGGAAGAGGAACTCGGTGACATCCTGCTGGATGAAGCGGAAGGAGGGGTTCCCGGCCAGGTGGGCGATGTTGTTCACGCTCCCGGTGACCAGGTTGTCGATCGCGGTGACGCGGTGTCCCCGTGAGAGGAGCAGGTCGACGAGGTGGGAACCGAGGAACCCGGCGCCCCCGGTCACGACCGACGTGGGCTGCGAGGCTCGGGAGCGGGGGGCGGGCTTTCGTTTCGACATGCGATCAGGGGTGGATTGGATGAAAGCGGCGGGTTTGCGGGCGCGGTGTGTGTGGGGGGGAGCGGGTGATGTGAGGGTGATCGCCGCCTCCCGGGCTACTTCGCCCCGGTGCCTTTCAACACCACGGGGACGGTCATGCAGATGATCTTCAAGTCGAGCCAGAGCGACCAGTTATCGATGTACTCGAGGTCGAGCCGGACCCACTCCTTGAAGTTGGTGACGTTGTTGCGACCCTTGATCTGCCAGAGGCAGGTGAGCCCCGGCTTGACGCTGAGGCGGCGGCGATGGGCGACGTCGTCGAACCGCTTCACCTCGTCGACCGGGAGCGGACGGGGCCCCACGAGGCTCATCTCCCCCTTGAGGACGTTGAAGATCTGGGGGAGTTCATCGACGCTGAACTTCCGAAGCCACCGGCCGAGCGGGGTGACCCGGGGGTCATGGGTGACCTTGAAGACGGGGCCATCCATCTCGTTGAACTTGGCGAGCTCCTGCTTCCGCTGCTCGGCATCCGTGACCATGGAGCGGAATTTGTACATCCGGAACGGCTGCCCGTTGAGCCCGCAGCGAAGCTGGCTGAAGAAGACCGGCCCCTTGGAGGTGAGCTTGATGAGCAGCGCGACGAGGAGGAACGGGATCGCGAGCCCCACGAGGGCGATGGCGGCGCAGACCGTGTCCATGCCTGCCTTGACGAGCCGGGGCCAGGAGTCGTCCGGGGCGGAGCGAAACACGAGGACGGGGCGGCCGCGAAAATCGTCCAGCGTGGTCTGGCTGATCTGCGGTTTGAAGAAGTCAGCCAGGAGCCAGACCTCCACCCCCTCGAGCTCGCAGGCCTGGATCACCGCCTCGATATCGCCAAAGTACGTGTGCTTGGCTGCGAGGATGACCCCGTTGGGCGCCTTCTCGTGAATCTCCCGCACCAGGTCCGGGATGCGGCTCTGCTGGATGTCGACCTCGGCGACGATTTCCATGCCGTCGAGCGCCGTGGAGGTGAGGTCGGCCCTCAGGCTGGCGACATCCCCGGGGGTGCCGACCACGATGAAGCGGCGCTTGATCTGGAGCTGCCCATAGCGGGTGCGGAACACCGCCCGGAGGATCTCCTCGCTGGCCACCAGCATTGCAAAGCTCACGACGCCATGGAGGCCGATGACAACCCGGGCCAGGTTGATCTTCAGCACCCAGAGAACGATCACGAGACCCATGGTCACCAGGGCGCACCCCTTGGCGAGGGTCAGGTAGGTGTCGAACCGGGGGGCGTTCAGCGGGCGGTCATAGAAACGGACCGACTCCAGGACCAGAGGGGCCCCGGGGACGATGACCAGGAAGAGCCAGATAAAGTCCTGGAATGGCTCGATGGTGCGAAGATCGAACAGCTTCGGGTGCCATGGCTCCCAGAGCCGGTGGGCCACCCAGAGGGCGAAGCTGAACAGAAGGGCGTCCTTCCATTGGTGAACCTGGGTTCGAAACTGTTGCTTACGGCGCAGCATGGGGATGAGGGCGGGCCTGGGTCATTGGGGGTGAAGAGCTCCTGAGGAGGCGGGGCCGGGGGCCGAGTCAGCCCGGGCCGTCGCGGGTGCGGTGGAGGACCGGGAGGGCCCGGCAACCTTCTGATACCTGGGGACCGCCTGGGTGATGAGGCCCTTCATCCGCTCGTAGGTCACGTTTTCAAGCCCCTCCTCGCAGGCCGCGAAGTACGTGATGTAGGCCCATCGCTTGAGCACCCCGTCGAGGATCAGGTCGCGGGCCATCCAGTATTGCCGGTCCCAATGGTCGGAGGTGAGCTGATCGTTGGAGACGAACCAGTAGACATACACCCCGCTGTAGCGATGTTTCTGCCCGTTCTTGAGGGTGAACTCCTGGGAGACATCGAGACGCATGACCGGGAGGTCGTAGGCGTGCGGGGCCTCCATCGGGATGGTCAGGGGGGTCGACTTGAGGATCGTCCACCCCTGCCCCACCATGCAGAACTGCGGCTTGTGGATGCTGCTCCGGTCGGCCCCCATGAGGACGACCGAGTTGTCGACCCAGAAGCCATCCTCCGCGGTGTAACGGCGCTGTCCGTAGGTGGTGTCGGGCGGGAGCATCTCGGTCACCACCCGCGCGACCGGGGTGGAGAGGCTCTTGTACCCGGGGATGTCGGTGGGGAGATGGACGCTGTTGGTCCCGACCGGGTTTCCCTGGGGATCGGGGAGAGCCTCGCCCCAGAGCTCCACCCCCGGCTCGCCGAGTCGCTGGCTTGCCTGGAGGTGCGCCAGGAGCAGGCCCGAGAGGGCGAGCACTCCGGCAACCACGGCGAGCATTGACTGTCCTTTGCGATCCATTGGGATGGGTGGAGGGCTGCGGCTTATCCGGCCGTCGGGGGCGGGGTGTCGGGGGATGCGTTGACGGCCGCGGCCGGGGCGGCCTGCGGGCGGGGGCGGTCATCCAGCAGCACCACCAGCCCGATCAGGCCGCCGATGGCGGGGATGTACGGCAGCAGGCTGAGCCAGGAGCTGTCGTGCACGTACTGGCCCGCCTCATGGCCGAAGGCCTCGGAGGCGACGATGATGGCGGTCAGGCGGAGCACGTTCCCCAACACCGCCAGAGGGAATGCCGCCGCGAAGGTGACCAGCCGACGCCAAGGTGACTTGAAGAAAAGGAACCCGATGATGATCGCCATGGCCGTGGTGGCGGAGAGACTCTTGATCCCGCTGCAGGCCGCGGCGATCTCATACTTATACTCCCCCTTGGCATCATAGAGCATGGTGCCGGTGTGGATCACCGGGATCTGGAGCACCGACTGGCAGAGGAACGCCGTGATCTTCGTCGCGTACAGGCGCATCGGGAAGGTGATCCGCTCCGTTTCCGAGGAGAGCGGGACGCAGAAGACAAAGAGGCAGTACGGGAAGAAAACCGCGGCCAGCCAACGCCATCCCCACACCATCCCCATGAGGCCGTAGAGGCCGATGAAGAACCCCATGATGGAGACCCGCGTCTGCTGCACCAGGTATCCCAGGCAATGGATCACCGCGCCGAGGAGGAGGATGCTGAGCCCGGGCCACCACTTCTCCTTGGTGACGGCAAGCAGTTCCTCCCGCTTCCAGTAAGCAAACCCCAGGACGACCCACGGGATGTAGAGGCCATGGGAATCGGCATCCGAGATCCCGAGGGCGTATTTCATCCAACCGAACAGGGAGTGGGTCTTCACGTACCCGATCGTGGAGTTGCCCAGGAAATGGAACAGGGCGAGCCACCCCGCGAGCATCAGCCCGAAGAGGAGCTTGTCCGGCATCAGGGCCAGGCAGCGACGAAGCTCGCCTGGAAGCCGCTCAAGCTCTTCCAGCAAGCCCGGAGGAGGCCCGCTCTGCGGAACATCAGGAGACCCATCAGTCATGGCGAACCACTTAGTTCTGTTACAACTTCTTCACCCAACAGGCGTTGGATGGGATCCGGGGAGCTGGCGTTCAATAATGAGCACCGAAAAGCCGCCCGTAGGCCCGGAGCAGGGATTCGACCGATCGATCCCAGTTGAGCTCCGTCCGAAACCGTTCCAACGCAAGGCGCCCCATCCGCTCCCGGGCCGAGGTGTCGTCCAGGAGCGAGGCGATCGCCTCCGCCAACTTAATCGGCGAATTCTCGGAGACATAAACCGCAGCGTCACCCGCGGAGTAGCGTCCCTCCTCAAGGTCAAAGAGCACCTGGGGTTTCCCAAACACCATGTATTCAAGCACCTTGTTCATGGTGCAGTGGTGGTTGTAGGGGTTGATCGGGTCGCAGGAGGCCCCGATATCGATGGTCTGGAGGGCGGAGAAAAGGAACTCGTTGGAAACCCTGCCCGGAAGGTCGACGGTGCCCTGGAGGCCCAGCCGATCCCGGAGGGCGACGAGATTCGCGTGCTCGGGCCCGGTCCCCATCAGCAGGAACTGGATGTCGGTCCGGCCCATCGAGTGGACCAGGTGGCCCGCGGCCTCAACCAGGTACCGGACCCCGTCGGCATCCCCCATCACGCCGACGTAGCCCACGAGGTACTTTCGCCCCTTGCGCAGGGAGGGATCCGGAAGGGCTTCCTGCACGGCGATCTTGGGGGCGGTGCGGACCACGAACACCTCCTCCGATCGCTTCCCCCCCCGGGCCAGGGCTATCCCTCGAACCGACTGGTTGGTGGCCAGCACGGCATCGGCCGAGGCGTAGGTCAGCCGCTCGGCGATCCGGACCGCCCAATAGAGGAGCCCGCGTCGTCCGAACTTCGCCTCGAACATCTCAGGCCAGGCATCATGCACGTCGTAAAGGATGCGGGTGCCGAACAGGAGCCGGAACGGCAGGGCCACCAGGAAGAGGAGATCCGGGGGGTTGCAGAGATGGATCACCCGCGGGCGATGACGCCACCAGACCTTCCAGGCGAGGCAGAGCTCCCCCCAGAGGGCGGAGGCGTACTCCCCGAGGAACCCGACGAGCCCCCCCGCCTCGTCGCTGATCCAGTGGCGATAGATGTGGATCCCCTCAAGGACCTCCTCCGGGGCGACGAACCCCCGCATCCGGGGACAGATCACCGCCACGGAGTAGCCGGCGTCCCGGAGGGCGCAGGCCTCCTGCCAGACGCGCCGATCCAGGGGAACCGGGAGGTTCTCGACAATGATCAGGATGGAGCCGCGGCCAGCCATCACCAGCAGAAGCCCTGGTAGGGGACCTTGAGGGTGGAGAGCTCCTTCCACCCGTTCACGTCGAGGATGCTGTGGTTCGGGGTGAGGAGGGGGGCGAGTTCCTCGACCTTGGCGCACTTCTGCGACGCGACCACGAGGCCGCGCGACCCGAGGGCGGTCTTGAGATCCGGGCAGAGGAGCTCGGCGAGGTGGGGCATCTTCATGTCGATGACCCGCTTGTTGCTCCCGACCAGGGCGGCCAGGTTCAGGGCGGCGTCGTAGATCCGGAGGTTGTAGCCCCGTCCGAGGAGGATCTGGGCCACCTCAACCATGGCGCTTTCGCGGAGGTCGTCGGTATTCGACTTGAAGGAGAGTCCGAGGAGGACGATCTCCGTCGCCCCGGAGTCCATGATCACGCTGAGGAGGCTCTGGAGATGTCGTTCGTTGCTCGAGAGCAGGCTCTCCATCATCGGGAGCGAGACGCCGTGAATCCGGCTGCAATGGGTCAGGGCACGAACATCCTTCGGGAGGCAGGAGCCGCCAAAGGGGTTCCCCGGCTTCATGTAGTAGGGGGAGAGATTGAGGCGGGTGTCGCGGCAGAGGAGATCCATCACCGCGCGGGAGTCGATGCTGAGCTGCTTGCCCATGCGGCCGATTTCGTTGGCGAAGGTGATCTTGGCGGCATGGAAGGCGTTGCAGGCATACTTGATCATCTCGGCCGTGGGCCAGTTCACCACGGCGGCATCGACGCCGAACAATGCGCCCATGAGCTCATCCGAGGGACGGCTCCCGTCATGCGATCCGACGACGGCGAGGGAGGGATTCTCAAAATCGGCAACCGCCGTGCTCTCGCGGAGGAACTCAGGGTAGTAGTACACCGAGAGAAGTCCCTCCCGGAGGAGATCCAAGAGCAGCTCGCTCACCAGCATCGCGGTGCTCCCCGGGAGCATCGTGCTCCGCATGACCAGGGTGTGGCGTTTGCGGGTCTTCCGGAGCTCGGCCCCCATCTCCTTGAGAACCCCCCGGACGAAGCCGAGGTCGAGGGCCCCGGAGATCGAGGAGGGGGTGCCGACGCAAACGATGGAGACGTCGGTCGAGGCGAGGGCGTCCGCGCAGCTCGTCGTGGCGCGCAAGCGTCCCTCGGCGCGGGCCGTGGAGAGAAGCTCCGGCAGCCCCGGCTCAATGATGGGGGCGTGCCCCTGGTTGAGGGTCTCCACCTTCTGTGCGCTGACGTCGACGCCAACGATGTGGTTTCCCTTCTTGGCAAGACACCCGGCCGTGACGGCCCCAACGTAGCCCAAACCGAAGATACTGATTTTCATAAACCTTGAACTTATCACACCCTGAACTCGGAAACAAAGCCCTCTTTGGCCCCCGCCCCACCCAATCCCGTGAGGAGCAGGAAGGGAGCCCGCTCCACCCGGCGAAAGGCCGGCGAGACGACCCCGTCCAACGACCTCTCATCCGGGGGAACCGGGCGATCCCCGCTTGAAAGCACCTCCGCCCAGGCAGGCCCGAAGCTCATGCGCACCTCCAGGTCGCCGCGCCTGAGGATGAACTCCCGGTCCCCTTGCCGGAGGAGGCGGGCCCCGGGGGCAAACTGCCAGCGGACGGTGAATGGTGCGGGCCCGCCGGCTGTGGAGAGGCATCGATCCTCCACCCGCCATCCCGATCCCTCCGGGACCGGGAGGATGCGGCGTCGCAGCTGATAGCCGGGGAGCCGGAGCTCCCCCTCGCCCCCGCCGTCGGGGTGAGCCGCGAGCCGTGGCACCTCGTGGTGCGATTGCCAGAGGAACGGCCCGAGCCGACGGGGTTCCTCCGGGACCGTGAGGGGAGAGGGCCCGTTGTGCGCGGCACGCGAGGCGAGCCAGGCACGCAACCGCTTGTCGGCGTAGTATGCACCGGTACCAGGATCGACCAGAACCGCCACCCCCTTGAGCCACACCGAGAGGTGAAGGGCATCCAGGTGGCCGTGGGCCGCAGTCTTGAGGTATCCCAGGGGGGAAAGGTCCCACCTCAACTGCCAGGGGCCGGAGGTCCGAAACGCGATGCGGGAGTCGGGGTACAACTGCCAGCCCGCAACCTCCTCCAAGGGGGAGCCACCCTCCCCCGCCCCCGTGCGCGAAGGGGGGGGCGGTGGGGGGCCGATCCAATAGCGGATCGATTCCCCGGCGGCCTCCCCGCGAAACCAATGCCACCATTCCTGGCAACAGGCGGCCTCCTGTGTGAAGAGCGGCGTGACGTAGGCGCTGTCCGAGTCGCCATAATCCCACGGCTCCGTGGGGACCTGGATGTCGCAGAAAAACCGGGCCGCCGCCGCGAGGCGGGCATCAAGGTCCCCCGGGATCGGGCGCCCCGCAGTGCCGAGGGCCTGCCGGACCTGCCAGCAGAACTCGAAGGAGAAGAGCTGGTAGTTGAGGGCCTGCTCCCGGTTGCCGCCGTCGGGGGCGAACTGCGCGAGGGTCTCGATCCGCCAGGCCGACTCAATCTCGGCAAGCGGGGCCGCCCAGCGCTCGAGGGCGGGCCACCGCACCAGGGCCAGCACCAGGCCGGCCAGCTCCCCGAGAAGGTGGTTGTTGGCCGAGGATCCAAACGAACGATATCGCCAGGCGAACCAGACGTGCGGGGGAAGAACGGCTTCCCGCAGCCGCTCGAACCGGGAGCCGAGGTCGGCCCGGGAGGCGAGGGTGGGAAGCAGCAGGGCATCGATCCAGCAAAACTGGATCAGGCGCATCCCGACCTCCAGGGCGCTGGTCCAGTTCCATCCGCGGCAGGGGGGATTGTGCGCCACCCAGTCCTCAAGCCACGCGATGCATTTCTCCGCCGCGGCGGTGTCTGACAGGACGTACGCCGACTGGGCCAGCCGCACGAGCGAATACCATCGGCTGAGCTCCCAGATGAGCTTCACGTCGGTGCCCGACGGGAGTGCCCGGTGGTTCAATCCGAAGGCAAGCCCCTGGTTCTCCAGATCCGCACCGGCGAGATAGTCCTTGTGCCAGCGGGGGGGATCCTCCACCTGAAGCGGGAGGTGGCCAAAGGCGGTCCAGCGCCCGGCCAACAGCTCCCCCCCCCTCCCTTGAAGCGCGGTCCGGAGGGCCGGCGGGGCCGCCTCCGGCGCGGGAAGCACCGGAAACCGAGCCCCGGGTCCCAGGACCGCCTCGCCCCAGTGGGGAAGCCCGCGGGCATCGAGCTTCTGGCGGACCTTCTTCCGGGCGTGGAGGAGCATCTCACCGGGGCTCATTGCCCGGAGCCGATGCCAGTACCAACCAAGGTCTTTCATTCTGGTCCCCTGCCCCCTTGGATGCCCTCAACCCCCGACGGTCACCGTTCCTCCCTGCTGGATGGCCTCCAGGGTGGCGAAGGTGAGGAGCATGCTGGCGCGTGACTCCGCGTATGGGAGGGGATGCCCCCGTTCCCCCCTGAGGAAGGCGGCCCAGGCGGCCATCTGCTCCGCGTGGCCCTTGGAGAGATAGGAGAACGACTTCTCCTTGCGGCCCCGGTGGATCACGAGCTTCTGGTAATTCTGGGTCGAGGCGACAAACCCCGCCCCAAAGAGGGTCAGCTCCTCCTTGGGCCAGGAGGTGTCCCCCTCGGCGGAGTAGATGAGCTGGCCGCTCGAGCCGTCGGCGAACTCGACCTGGGCCGTCACGGTGTCGGGGAACGGGAGCCGTCCCCCGGCGGGCCAGGCGGTCTGAGCCGAGACCCGCACCGGGGGGGAGCCGAAAAGGAAGCAGAAGTAGTCGAGGAAGTGGCAGGCTTCCCCCAGGACCCGTCCCCCGCTCTCGGCGTAATTGGCGTACCAATGGGAGGGGTCAAGCTTTCCGGCCATCACCCGGAAGCTTGCGGTCTTGGGCCCCGGGGTCGAGGCGACAAGCTTTCGAAGTTCCTCGCTGGCGGGGGCAAACCGGCGATTGAAGCCGACCTGCACCGACCCGGTGCTGGCGGCCACCGCGCGATCGATCTCCCCGAGCTCCTCGCGGGTGAGGCAAAGGGGCTTCTCAACGAAGAGGTGCCGGCCGCCGGCCAGGGCCTGGAGCACCAGCGGCGCGTGGAGGTGATGGCGGGTGGCGATCAGCACCGCGGCCCCGCCCGGAGCCGGGGAGCTGAGGAGCTCCCCCGCATCGGTGGCCGCGGCACGGAAGCCAAACTTGGTCCGGACGTGCCCGGCGCTCAGCGCCGTCTGGTTCACGACGGTCCCGAGGGGAACCTTTCCATGCAGGTGCGGGAGCAGCATCGTGCGGGCGAAGTTCCCCGCCCCGATGACGTCGAGCCGGGCGAGGGCCGAGGGGAGCCGCGCCTCCCCCGGCGCCACGGCCGGGGTGCCGGCGCGCGGCCCGGAAGCCGCCGGGAGCCGGCCCCCGGCAGGCGGCGTCGATCCGTACTCGAGGATCACCCCGATGTCGCGGGCCCCCTCGGAGAGCAGATCCCGGTACACCTCGAGGGCGGAGGGGAACGGGGCGCGGCGTGTGGTGAGGGCGTCGAGCCGGAGCGACCCCGTCCGCATGAGATGGAGCACGGAGTCGAAGTTTCGCCCCTCCGTCCAGCGGACGTAGCCGATGGGGTAGTCCGCCCCACCCCATTCGTACGAGGCGTCGTAGCGGCCCGGGCCGTACGAACGGGAGTAGCGGACATCGAGCTCCTTCTCGTAAAAGACCTTCCAGGCGCAGTCCGCGCGGGTGTTGCCCACGATGACAATCCGGCCCCGGTCCCGGAGGGCGTCGGCCGCCTGCTCGAGCGGGGCGTTGTTGTTCCCGGCGGTGCAGAGCACGGCGGCATCCACCCCGAACCCCTCGGACCAGACGCGAACCTCATCCGCGAGGTTCTGCTGTCCGAGGATCACCACCCGCTCGGCCCCCATCGCCTCTGCGAAGGAGCGGCGGGACGGGGCGAGATCGACCGCCATCACCCGGCATCCCGAGGCGGCGAGGAGGTTTGTGACCAGGAGCCCGACCAGCCCCTGCCCCATGACGAGGACCCGGCTGCCGAGCTGCGGCTCGAGCTGGCGGACCCCCTGGAGGGCGATGCTCGCCAGGGTGGTGTAGGCGGCCTGCCAGCCTTCGACCCCCTCGGGCACCCGGGCCATGAGGAGGTCGGGGAGGGCGATGTATTCGGCGTGGAACGCGCACTCGGCGCCCGCGCAAGCCACCCGGTCGCCGACGCGGAACCGGGTGTTTCCGGGGTCCACCGACTCGACGATCCCGGCGGCGCTGTAGCCGAGCGGGGTCGGAGTCTCAAGCCGGTTGCGGACCTTCTCGAGAGCCGCACGCCATCCCAGGTTGCGGGCGGTATCGAGGACCTTGCGGACCTGGTCGGGCCGGGCGCGGGCCTTCTGGAGGAGGTTCATCTTCGCCTGCTCGACCTTCATCTTCTCGGTGCCGACGCTGATCACCGAGTGGGTCACGCGCACCAGGGCGCCGCCCGGCGGCGCCGTGGGCATCGGCACCTCCTGGAGCTCGAGCCGTCCATCCTGATATTGAGCGATCTGTTTCACGGTGTTCCCTGGTTTCCCGCCTCCGCGGCCCCGGCGCCCGGCGGCGGGGAGAGCTCGCTGACGAGCCACTTGTGTTTTCCGCGGGAGGTCTTGTCCGTCTCGGCGACCTCACGAAGGCCCACGACAAAATCATCCCCCAGCTTCCGCCGGATCCCCGCCTCGATGCCGGCGAGGCGGCCCCGGTCGAAACCCGGCCCCGGGACAAAGCGAAACTCCGCCTCGCCCGGCGTACGCTGGTAAAACTGCACGGCGTAGAGGTCGTTGAAGATCGAATCGTGCATGTTGAAGGCGGTGAGGGAAATCCTCCGCCCCCCGCGGCTCACGAGGAACTCCTGCTCCCGGCCGGCGACCTCCGCCACGGCGGGCCACGGAAACTCAAGCTCCCCGTCCCGCCTCGGGTCGGCGAGGCGCACGTAGTCGCCGGTGCGGTAGCGGATGAGCGGCATGGCCAGGTTGTGGAACGAGGTCCCGATCACCTCGCAGAAGCCCTCCGAGTCGAGCGGCCCGAACTCGACCATGCCGTAGGCCGGCCAGAAGTAGAAAAGCTCGGATCGCCGCCCCTCGGCCGCAAGGACCGCCCGCTCGGAATGGCCGTACCAGCGGAAGACCCGACACTTGAACACCTGTTCCAGGAGCCGTTTCTGCGGGAGGTTCAACCGCTCCGAGCCCGCGAGCAGCCCCTTGAGGGGAAGGGTCCAAGGGCGTCCGGTCTTCTGCAGGAACTCGGCGAGCTGGAGCGCGGCCGAGGGGTAGGCGTGAAGCAGATCGGGCCGGAACGACTCGAGCGCGGAAAGATACTCAGGGAGCCGCTCCTCGGTGAGATGATAGGAGGAGAGCATCAGCCAGTCGCGGGTGGCGTCATAGCTGGCAACCTCCCCCCGGGCCTTGTCGCTTGTGACATGCCCCCGGATGACCGCCAGGCGGGCACCGTCAAAGTACCCCCCCCGCGACCATTGGGCCTCAAGGAAAGCCTGTTCCTTGGGACGGCTGACCCCGCGCTGGAGATAGAACCCGACCGGGACGCCGGTGGATCCCCCGGTCGTGATGTAGAGCCGCTGGCGGGGACGAATCTCGGTGGAGGCCAGCTGCTCCCGGTGATCGAGCAGGTCCTGCTTCTCGAGGAGCGGGCACGCGGCCAGGTCCTCGGGTTCACGCAGGAACTCCGGCTTGAACCCGGCACGGGCAAACCGCTCCTGGTACAGCGGGCAGTAGCTGGCCGCATGGAGCAGGACCTTCCGAAGCTGCTGCACCTGGTAATCACGGATCTCCGACGGGGTCCACGCCTCGACGTCGCGGGCGAGGCCGCGGAACTCGGCGTATCGCTCCCCGTGGCGCCACCCCACGGGCAGGGTGCGATAGGCGGCGCCGATGACCTTCTTGACGCCCCGGGGCAGCCGCTCGTAGACCGAGAGCAGCGGATAGAGTGTATCCTCAAGGCTCATTCGGTGCGGGGGGGCAGGCGGTTGCTCTCAATCGCGCCGGTCCATCCAAAGTGGGGACGGAAACTCGCGACCTCCCCCATCGAGGCGAGCGGCCCCCGCCAGGCCGGGTGGTTGGAGACCACCTCAAGGGCCTCGGGAGGAAATGAAACAAAGCTGGCCACCCGGAGACGGAACCCTCCCTGGAGCATCCGAAACTTCCGCCAGTCAAACCCCATGACGGTGGCTGCCGTGCAATCGACGGCGAGCGGATGCACCCCGGCGACGATCACGCCGGCGGGCCTTGGGTCGGGAGCCATCGGCCCGTTCCCCTCGCCGCCGACAATCCCATCGACCACGGCAAGGTACCGGAGCGGCCGGGTCCGCGGACGCCCATCCCCTCCGAACGCGAAGAGGCATTTGTTGAGATCGAGCACCATCCGCCAGCAGGTGTCGTTGCCGTGCCAGTTGCCGGAACGAACCACCTTCTGGGTGTCACCGAAATAAAGTCGCGCCAGCTTCTTCGCAGGAACCAGAAGCCGGGAGAGAAAGGGGCTCCCCTTCACAAGCCGCTTGGCCGCCCCCATCCAGGAGTGCTCCAACCGGGCCTTGGTGGTGGCCGCCGGGAACTGGTCCCCTCCCCGGTCGGGGGTCCCCTCGGTGTGGTGCGGAAGCCAGTTCTTGTTGGCGTTGATGCCGACGAGGTTTTTCAGCGCGCAGGTGATCCCGACCTTCTTGTGGGTTTTGAGCTTCGGAAGGTTGATCAGGAGGTCGGCCTCCATCGGGGTGCGGCAGAGGAGATACTCGTGCGTGGTGCCCCGATGCCGCGCGTTCGTCTCCGCCATGTCAAACGAGGCCCCGTACAGCTGCCCGCAGCCGGCATAGCCCACAAACTCGCTCGCCTCGTTCAACTGGACATGGGTGCTGCCGAGGGGATCCCCGGGAAGGGAGGTCTTCGAGACCGTGACGCCATCGACGGCATGCCACTCCTCGGGACGGAGGTCGAGCAACTGGATGGCGACGCCGGGGAAATCACGCCGACACGACTCCACCACGGCATCCAGGCCGCAGTAACGACGGAGCGTCGCAAAGGAGGAATCGGTCTGGGGAGCATCGCAGATCGTAATCGACCCCCGTCCCGCAAGCCGGGGAGCCACCCACCGGATCACCCCCTCGATCACCGCCGGATGGGTCACCACATGCTCCCATTGCCCGGGGCCCGGATGCCGCTCGTCATGCTCCTTCACCCAGTTGGGCTTCAACACGACCCGGTCCCCGGGACGAACATGGTCGGCCGGCAGATCGAGGGCTTCCAGCGCCTCGGCCACCAGACGACGCACCGCCCCCTCATCCCGGTAGTCCATGGGACCCCGGAAGCATGCAACTCGCTGCGGAACCAACTCACTCATTGCAACTTAATAACTAACCACTTACATGAAATCCAAAGCCCAACGAAACGACCCTTCCACCCCCCAAAACGAGGGGCAAGCCCTTTCCCACTCCCGCTGCCTGTGGGATCGGCATAAACGCAGGACCTATAAATGGGTTCCGCGTTCAAAGGAGAATAATACGTGTAGGTAGTATTTGATTTGCCAACCCCCGGTTCCCTTCACATATTGGCGGGGGTTGGGACTGTTTTTGCGAACATGGATTTGGCGATGAAGCATTCGGGGGAGAGGGGGTGGGCCCGGTGGGTCGCCCTCGCGCTGTGGATTGGGATGGCGGCGGGGGTTGGGGCGGCCGACTGGCCGATGTTTCGAGGGGGCCCTTCCCTGACAGGCGTCGCGGCGCCAGGGGTGGGGCTGGGGACCGATCTGGTGCGCCTCTGGGAGGTCAAGGCAGGCGGGGCGATCAAGTCGAGCCCGGCTGTGGTGGGGGGAAAGGTGTACATCGGGTCCGACGACCAGAAGCTCCACGTGCTGAACCTCGAGACCGGGGCTGAGGAGTGGTCGTTCAAGACCGAGGGGAGTGTGGAGTCGTCGCCCCTGGTCCTGGAAGGGAAGGTCTATTTCGGGTCGGAGGACTCCTGGTTCTACGCCGTGGACATCGCGTCGCGGAAGCTGGCCTGGAAGTACGCGACCGGCGACAAGATTCTTGGAGGCCCCAACTGGGTGAAGTCTCCCAAGGGGGACGCCACGTGGGTGCTGGTGGGAAGCTACGATTTCAAGCTCCACTGCCTGGAGGCCTCCACCGGGAAGAGCAACTGGGTGTATGAGAGCGGCAACTACATCAACGGCACGCCGGCGGTTGCGGATGGCAGGACGGTCTTCGGGGGATGCGACGCCCTGATCCACGTGATCTCGCTGGCCGACGGGACCAAGGTCAAGGAGTTCGAAGCCGGGGCGTACATCGCCGGCTCCGCGGCCCTGGCGGGCGGGCGGGCGTACGTGGGGCATTACGAGAACGAGTTCCTCTGTTTCGACCTGGAGAAGGGAACCAACGTCTGGCGCTATCATGACCGGGCATTTCCCTATTTCTCCTCCCCGGCGGTGACCGACCGGTGGGTCGTGTTCGGGGGGCGGGACAAGCGACTTCACTGCGTCCGTCGCGACGACGGCTCGCCGGTCTGGATGTTTGCGACGCAGGGGAAGGTGGACAGCTCCCCCGTGGTGGTGGGAGACAAGGTGGTGGTGGGATCGGACGACGGGTCGCTCTATGTCGTGGGGTTGGAGAACGGGAAGCCGCTCTGGACCTACGAGGTGGGGCGGCCGGTCAGCAGCTCCCCCGCGGTGGTCGACGGGCGGATCGTCGTCGGCGGGGAGGATGGCCGGGTGTATTGCTTCGGGCCGAAGCCCAACGGAACAAAACCATGACGACATCAACCGCGGCGAAGCCCGTCCTCCAGCAGCAGACGACGGTGGGAAACTACTTCGTCTCCAACTATCCCCCCTACTCTTTTTGGAAGCCGGAGTGTCTCCCCGACTACGAGGCCGCGCTGGGGCGGGCGCCCAAGCCGGGGACCCCGCTCGGGATCTACCTCCATATTCCGTTCTGCCGGAAGCGGTGCCACTTCTGCTACTTCCGGGTCTACACGGACAAGGATGCGTCGGCGATCCGCAACTATGTCGATGCCACGCTGAGGGAGCTGGCCATTTACGCCGCGAAGCCATTCGTCGGAGGGCGGAAGCCGAACTTCGTCTACTTCGGCGGGGGAACCCCGTCGTATCTCTCGGTCGACCAGCTCAAGCACCTGACCTCCGGGATGCAGAAGCTGCTTCCTTGGGACGAGGTCGAGGAGGTGACGTTTGAGGCGGAGCCGGGCACGCTGACCGACCACAAGCTGAAGGCGATCCGGGAGATGGGGGTCACGCGGCTGAGCCTCGGGGTTGAGAACTTCGACGACCACGTGCTGGAGATCAACGGCCGGGCGCACCACAGCCGGGAAATCGAACGGGCGTACGCCTACGCCCGGGAGATTGGGTTCCCGCAGATCAACATCGACCTGATCGCGGGCATGGTGGAGGAGACCGAGGCAAACTGGCGGGAGTGCGTCCGAAAGACCGTCGCCCTGTCGCCCGACAGCGTCACGATCTACCAGATGGAGGTCCCCTACAACACCGGGATCTACAAGCAGATGAAGGCGGAGGGAAAGCTCGTGGCGCCTGTGGCCGACTGGGAGACGAAGCGCGGCTGGGTGCGGCACGCGTTCGAGGAGTTTGAGAAGGCCGGGTACACGATCGCCAGCGCGTACACCGCGGTGAAGAGCAAGGAAAAGACCCGGTTCATCTATCGCGACCGGCTCTGGGCCGGGGCCGATCTGCTCGGGCTCGGCGTGGCGAGCTTCGGGCACATCGGGGGGACGCACTACCAGAA
>DMJJ01000132.1 GCA_003452185.1 Verrucomicrobiales bacterium
GAGGGAATTGAACCCCCGACCAAAGGCTTATGAGTCCTCTGCTCTACCCCTGAGCTACTCTGGCTTAACCAACCGCTCCAGGCACCAGGCCTGGCCTCGCCCCTTCATGAGGCGAGAGGCGTATACTAGGGATTCCACAAAAGGGGCGGCAAGTAGTTTCGCCAGGCCGGAATCACCCCCAAGGGACCCAGAAAACGCGTTGCCCAGCCCCCTTCCCTCCCCCTACTATCCTCCCAAATCCACCCGGTCCACCCAAAGCCCCAACGTCGGGCAACAGCACCACGACGCCCCAGCATGCCATGATCCGAGTCCTGGGAACACCCCGCACCGCCTGCGACGGCCTCACACGTCGCGAGATGCTCCGCATCGGGGGACTCTCGCTCCTGGGACTCAACCTCCCCGGCCTTCTTCGCGCCGAACAGACCCTCCCCACGCTCCCCGGACGCTCAACGGCGAAGTCGGTCATCCTCCTCTACCTCTTCGGAGGGCCTGCGGCCCAGGAGACCTTTGATCCGAAGACCGAGGCCCCAGCCGAATACCGCGGGGCGTTCGGCTCAATTCCAACCTCGGTCCCCGGGGTCCGGTTCTGCGAATACCTCCCCAGGATGGCGAAGTGGATGAACCGTTCGACCCTCATCCGCTCCTTCGGCCACGAATCGAATGACCACAGCGCCGGTCTCCTGCACACGCTGAGCGGCATGGCCCCGGAACGGCTCGAATCGCTCGTCCCTATCCTGGCCTCCCAGGCGCCGGGCATGAGCGCCGTGATCGAGTACCTCGCCCGCGGGGAGAAACGGACGCTCCCCGCCTCCGTCTGGATGCCGTGCTACCCAGGGTGGGGCCAGCAGATCTACCGCCCTGGGCCGTACGGAGGGTTCCTCGGTCGGCGCTTCGACCCCTGGTTCACCTCCTGCCGGATGACGGAGACCTACGAGGCCAAAAACTTCTACGACACCCAAGGCGAGCCCGTAGGCCACATCACCGTCCCGGCGACCGAGCTGACCCCGGGGCTCACCGTCGACCGGCTCAACCACCGCGCCTCGCTTGCCGAGCAGTTCGACCGCCAGCTCGATCAGCTCGCCGCCAGCGACGATTTCGCCCGGCACGATCACTACCAGCGCCGTGCCCTTGAAATCCTCTCCCGCCCGGGAGCCACGGACGACCCCTGGAAAGCGTTCGACCTCAGCCGCGAATCCCCCAGCCTCCGGGACCGCTACGGCCGCCACCTCTATGGCGAGGCCGCCCTCACGGCCCGCCGCCTCGTCGAGCGGGGAGTCCGGTTCGTCACCGTCGCGTGGGAGTCGTTTGAGAAACAGGGGTCGGAGCCCTGCTCCTGGGACACCCACGAGCGTCACTTCCCGATCATGAAGGATTACCATCTCCCGACCCTCGATCAGGTTTACACCGCGTTGTGTGAAGACCTTGAGGCGAGGGGTTTGCTCGACGAGACCCTGGTGGTGGTCATGGGGGAGATGGGCCGTGCCCCCAAGGTGAACGCCGCAGGGGGGCGGGACCACTGGTCCTACCTCCAGAACGTGCTCCTGACCGGAGCCGGCGTGCAGAAGGGATTGGTGTACGGCTCCTCCGACGACAAGGGGTTCGGCCCCACCAGCCACCCGGTCTCTCCCGGCGACTTGATCTCAACAATTTACGCCGCGATGGGGATCGACACCGGAACCTTCATGCACGACTTCACCGGCCGCCCCCGTCCGATGGTGCCCGACGGGAGCCCGTTGAAAGCCATCCTGACCTGAGCCCCCATCCCGCAGCCTGGCCCGGTCTGGCCTACCCTGGCCTGGCCTTGGGGAGGCGCACCGCACCGATCGATACATTTCCGCCCGGCGCCTGAATACCCCGCGCCCCCGTTCGTCCTGATGAGAGCCCCTTCACCCAGCCAATCGTGCGAACCCACCCCACCAGCAGCCCATGAAAGCCAAGCTCGCCCTCATTCTCGCCACCCTCTGCGCCCTGGCCCTCACCACCTCAAGCGCTCCCGAACCGGGGTGGAAAGGCCACTTTCTCCACCGGCTCCCCGAACTCGGACACCGCAACTGGATTGTCATCGCGGACGCGGCCTATCCAAGCCAGGTGGGTGCAGGCATTGAGACCATCCCCACCGGAGGCGACCAACTCGAGGTGGTGCAGGGAGTGCTCGACGCGATCTCGCGACACGGACATGTCCGCCCCATCGTCTGGACCGATTCCGAGCTGCCGCATGTCGCGGAAAACGACGCCCCCGGGATCGGGGGCTACCGGAACGGGCTCGCAAGCCTGCTCGTGGGACGGCAGACCTTCTCCCAGCCCCATGAGGCGATCCTCAACCGGCTCAGCGAGGCCGGGCAAACCTACCACGTCGTGGTGCTGAAAACCCGCATGGCCCTTCCCTACACCTCGGTCTTCCTGGAGCTCGACTGCGGCTATTGGACCCCCGACGCGGAGAAACGGCTGAGAGCCCTCATGGGGGCTGGCGCTCCGAGGAACCCATAACGGAGGAGGCGGGGATTCCCCGCGGCAGCGGGAGGCTACGGCTGCCGGGTGAGCCGGCGGCGGACGAGGAATGCGGGCAGAGACCCCTTTCCCTTGATCAGGATCGGGCCCCGGGGCTCGCAGATGAACCCCTCTCCGAGCTTTCGCCGGGTGGCCTCACTGACCTGGATCTCCCCGGGCTGGCCGTGCGACTCCATGCGGCTGGCCAGGTTGACCGTGTCACCCCAGAGATCATAGCTGAACTTCCGTCGTCCGATGATCCCCGCAACCACCGGCCCGCTGTGGATCCCGACCCTCAGGGCGAGGTTCGTCCGGTGAAGGGCGTTGAACTCCCGGATCGCCTCCTGCATGTCGAGTCCCATGTAGGCAAGCCGGTCGGCGTGGTTCGCGCACGGCATCGGAAGCCCTCCGACCACCATGTAGCTGTCGCCGATCGTCTTGATCTTCT
>DMJJ01000325.1 GCA_003452185.1 Verrucomicrobiales bacterium
GCCGGGTTGCGAGCTGTATGGACGACGGCCAGAAAGGGATGCGGAAAGCCTTCGTCGACACCAAGGTCATCTCCCAGCAGGATTTCGACCTCTGCTGGATCCCCCCCGACTACAACGCCCCCCCCGGCACCATCACCACCCCCTTCATCCTGAACCTGGCCGAGAAGGGAATCCTTCCCGTGGAGCAATCCCTGAAGGTGCTCCTGGAGAAGTCGCGGCTCGGCTTCGTGCCGATCCACCGCTATGACACTGACGCCGATGTGGCGCGCAAGTTCGACCCGAACTTTTGCCGCCACTGGTGCGTTCTCCCGTTCGACCGGATGAGCAAAACCGTCCTGGTCGCCACGGCCAACCCCTTCAACCAGCAGGCCCTCCACGATCTTGAGGAGAGCAAGGTGGCCCAGCACTACCTGGTGTACGTGGCCCCGCCCGCCGAGCTCATGAAGGCCATCCGGACGACATTCCGCTAAACCCTCCCCCAATGCCCCCCGTAAAATCATTCGGAGAACGGATTGCCGAGGCCCTCGTCGCCGACGGCCTGCTGCACGCCAAGCAGGTCGAGGAGCTCCTGGAGCTCCAGAAGCAGAAGGGCACGCGGCTCATCAAGCTCATCGCGGAGAAGGGACTCGTCAGCGACACCGACATGACCGTCTCGATGGGACGGGTGCTGAACGTCCCACCGGTGAACCTGAGCCACGTCCACATCACGCCCGATGTGGCGGACGTGGTCCCTCGGGACACCGCCCAGAACCACAAGGTGGTGCCGATTGCGAAGATCGACAACCGCCTGATCCTGGCGATGGCCGACCCGCTCAACGTCCTCGCCATCGACGACGTCCGGCGGATCACCAAGCTCGAGATCACCCCGATGATCGCCTCCGAGAAGGCGATCACCGACAAGCTCGCCCACCTCGACAGCGCCGGCCCCGGGACGTCCATGGAGGACATCATCCAGGACGCGCAAAAGCAGGCCGAGATGGAGGCCGAGGCCGCCAGCCTCGAGACGGTCCAGGAATCGAACAACGATGCCGCGGGCGATGCCAACTCAGGCGAGGAGGCCCCCGTCATCAAGCTGGCCAACCTGATCCTGGTCCAGGCGATCAAGGAGCGGGCCAGCGACATCCACCTGGAGCCGTTCGAGAAGATGGTCCGGCTCCGGTATCGCGTCGATGGCACCCTGATCGATCGCACCCCGCCCCCGAAGAACCTGCAGATCGCCCTCATGTCGCGGCTCAAGATCATGGCGAGCCTCGACATCGCCGAGCGCCGGCTCCCGCAGGACGGCCGCATGCGGGTCAAGGTGGCCAACAAGGACTACGACCTTCGCGTCTCGTTCCTCCCCACGGTTCACGGTGAGAAGTGCGTGCTCCGCGTCCTCGACAAGAGCAACCTTTCCGGAAGCCTCGAGAAAATCGGGATGGATCCCGACACCTTCAAGCGCTTCAAGGCCGCGGTCGACGCCCCGCACGGCCTGATCCTCGTAACCGGCCCGACCGGCTCCGGGAAGACCACAACCCTTTACTCCGCGCTCAACGAGCTCAACCGCCCCGAGTACAACATCGTGACGGTGGAGGACCCCGTCGAGTTCCAGATCCCGGGGATCAACCAGGTCCCGACCAAGAAGGAGATCGGCCTCACCTTCGCCTCGGCCCTCCGGTCGATCCTGCGGCAGGACCCCGACATCGTCATGATCGGTGAGATCCGGGACACCGAGACGGCGGAGATCGCCGTCGAGGCCTCCCTCACAGGCCATCAGGTGCTCAGCACCCTGCATTGCAATGACGCCCCGGGGGCCTTGACCCGCCTGGACGACATGGGGATCCAGCCCTTCCTCATCTCCTCGTCGGTCATCCTCTCCTGCGCCCAGCGACTCATGCGCCGGATCTGCCTCGCCTGCAAGGAGCCCGTCACCTATCCGGACAAGATGTATGCCGACCTCGACATCGACCCCAATTTCTTCAAAGGGGCGACGATCTACCGGGGGCGCGGGTGTGAGCGCTGCAACAACAGCGGCTATGCAGGTCGTGTGGCGATCCTTGAAGTCATGACCATGACGGATGAGATCCGGAAGCTGGTCATCCAGAAGGCCAGCGCCATGGACGTGGGCAAGGTTGCGGCGAGCCAGGGGATGCGCACGCTGCGCATGGCCGCGCTCGAGAAGGTCCGCGAGGGAGTCACCACCCTGGAGCAGACCCTCGTCGTCACCGCGGCCCACTGAGCAGCACGGCCCGGATCAGCCCCGGCCTGCCCGGGTCCCGCAGCCCCGCCTCCATCCCGGGGCCGGGGCCCAGCCAGCCTCCCCGCCCACCGACTCCCCTGCCTCCCCCGGGTCCGGCCCCATCCAGGGGGGAGGGCCGGGCGGCCAACCGACTTCCGACTGTCCCCGCATTCCCCGGCCGTTGTAGAGTCCGGGTCCGGAAATGAGCGCCACGCCCGCCGAGTCCTTTGACGCCCTCCTGAGACGCCCCGGGCCTGTCCTGGCCCTGGCGCCGATGCAGGACGTCACCGATCTGCCGTTCTGGCGGCTCATGGCCCGTTACGGCGGCCCCGACCTCTACTACACGGAATACTTCCGAGTCCACGCGACCTCGAACCTCGAGCCGTGGATCCTCGACTCCATCACGAAGAACCCAACCGGCCGACCGGCCGTGGCCCAAATGATCGGGAACGACATCCCCGCGCTGGTCCGAACGGCCCGGGCCCTCGAGCGCCACGCGGTCGCCGCAATTGATCTGAACCTCGGCTGCCCCGCACCGGTCGTCTACCGCAAATGCGCCGGCGGAGGGCTCCTCCGCGAACCCGCACGGGTCGACGCCATCCTCGGGGCGCTGCGGGAGATCGTCACCACCCGGTTCACGGTCAAGACACGGATCGGGTTCGATTCCCCAGCCCTCTTCGACGACCTGCTGGAGGTTTTCGCGCGCCATCGGATCGACCTGCTCACGGTCCACGGCAGGACGGTGCGGGAGGGCTACCGCAGCGAGGTCCACTACGACTACATCGCGCGCGCCGCGAGACGCCTCCCCTGCCCCGTCCTCGCGAACGGAAACATCTACTCCGCCTCGAAGGCCGCGAGCGTCCTCGGGGAGACGGGGGTGCGCGGGCTGATGATTGGGAGGGGGGCGATCCGCAACCCCTGGATCTTCGACCAGATCCGGAGTCACCTCTCGGGGAGACCGCCGTTCGTCCCCACGGGCCGCGAGGTGCTGGCCTACGTGCGGGACCTCTTTGAGGCCACGCGCCCCGCGGGGCTTCGGAGCGAGGTGCAGGTCGAGAAGATGAAGAAGTACATGAACTTCCTCGGCCTCGGAGTCGAGCCGACAGGAGCATTCCTCCATGCCATCCGCCGAGCCGCAACCGAGGCGGAATTCTTCGGGATCTGCGCCCGGTTCATGGACCATGGCGACCCGATGCCGCTGGAGCCGTTTGACGTTCCGCTGGGGGAGCGGGACGTGCTGGCGGGGGAGCACCGGTGACGGCGGGGCGGGGTCGCACAGGAGGAGAGGCTCCCGCGGTCCCACGCCTTGCCCCCCGGGGTGAACTGACGCAGACTGGGGCCGTGCAAGGCAAGCCGGCCCGGAGCCCTGCCGGGGAGCGTTCCCGCCGGCCGGTCAGAACTCGAAGGTCACGTCGGCCAACCGTCGCCCCACCTCGGTCAGAACCCGCTGCTCGTCCGCCTGATCGCGTGCCATGAACGTGACGCTGAACCGGAGATA
>DMJJ01000341.1:0-4847 GCA_003452185.1 Verrucomicrobiales bacterium
GGGGCCATGAACATCCTCCAGTTTCCAACGCTGAACCACCGGTGCGACATCACCCGGGGGGTTCGGGAGCAGGAGTGCCGCGACCTTCTCAAGAGCTTCTTCGCGGAGCAACGGATCCAATCCCGGTCGGAGTGAGCGGGGCGGGGGGACGCGGGCTTACTTGAGCAGCGCCTCGGCGTGTTTGCGGGCAGCGGCCGATTGTCCTCCGAGCATCCGGGCCAGCTCCGTGATCCGGTCCTCCTTGGAAAGCCGGTCGATGGCGGAGAGGGTCCGTCCATTGCGGGTCTCCTTGCTCACGAGGTAGTGGGCCGCCCCGGACGCCGCCACCGGGGCGAGGTGCGTGATGCAGAGCACCTGGCGTCGCCGGGCGATGGCCCCCATCTTCTCACCCACCACCTGGGCGGTTTCTCCCCCGACGTTCGCATCGACCTCGTCAAACACCAGGACCGGGACGCGATCCTGCGCGGCGAGCACCGTCTTGATGGCCAGCATCACGCGGGCCATCTCACCGGAAGAGGCAATCGCGCGCAGGGGGCGCGGGGGTTCGCCGGGGTTGGGGGCGAACTGGAACTCCACGGTGTCGATCCCCGACGCCTGCGGCCCCTGGAGGGCTTCCTCCCGGGAGAGGCTTTGGATGGAGAGATCGAATCGGCTTTGTTTGAACCCCAGCTCCCCCAGCTCACGGACCACCTCCCGGGCGAGCTTCGGGGCCGCCTTGCGCCTGAGGGTGGAGAGTTCCTGGGCGGCCTGCCACTGGTCGGCCTCGGCCTTTCGCGCCTCCGCCCGGAGGCGCTCCAGCTCCGCCTCGCGGCCTTCGAGGCGGGCGAGTTTCCCGGCCGCCTCCTCGCCGAACCGGAGGACCTCGGCAAGGGTGCCGCCGTACTTCCTCTTGAGCGACTGGATGAGGCCGAGTCGTTCCTCCAGCTCGGCCAGCCGGCGGGGGTCGACATCGACCCGGTCGGCATAGCGGGTGAGTCCTGCCGAGAGATCCCCCCAGGCTTCGATGGCCCGGGCGTGGTCGGCCGCCAACGGGGCTGTGGCCCCGTCGAGCTTCTCCAGCTCCTGAAGGGTTCGCCCGAGCTGGCCCGCGCCCGTCAGCAGGGCGGATTCCCCTTCGGCCAGGAGGTCGAGCGCGGAACGGCAGAGTTCGAGGAGCCGGGCGGCGTTTCCCGCCTTGCGGCACTCGGCCAGAATGGGCTCCTCCTCATCGGGTCCAAGGCGGGCCTGGGTGATCTCCTGGACCTGGAACCGAAGCAGGTCGAGCTGCTGGGCGTAGGTCCGCTCGTCGACGACCAGCTCCTCCATCGATCGGCGGATCCCGACAAGGCGGGTCGCGGCCTTGGCGCAGGCGCCTCGGGCCGGCTCGAGGTGGCCGAAGGCATCGAGCATCTCGCGCTGGCGGGCGGGGTGGAGCAGGGACTGGTGGTCATGGGGGCCGTGCATGTCGACGAGCCATTCGCCGAGTTCGGCAAGCACGCCCAGCGTGGTCGGCGTGCCGTTGATGAACTGCCGGTTGGCCCCGGCGTTGTTGAAGGTCCGGCGGATGAGAAGCTGGTCCGCCTCGCACGGCTCGAGGCCGCGCTCCTCGAGGAGCCTGCCCACGGGAGCCCGCAGCCCCGGGATGTGGAACAGCGCCTCGACGCTGCAGGTCTCCTCGCCGGACCGGATGAGGGTTCGGTCGGCCCGCTCCCCGAGAACCAGGTTCAGGGCCCCGATGATGACCGACTTCCCGGCGCCGGTCTCCCCGGTGATGACATTCAGCCCGGACTCCAGCTCAAGGGTCAGGTCCGACACCAGCGCCAGGTTTTTGATCCGCAACGTCGCGAGCATGGGGGGAATCGTGGCGACCCCCTGCTGCGGGGGCAAAGGAAAAGTTGCCCCCCGGGAGCCACCTGATACCGTCCCCCGCCATGCCGTTGACACTCGTGTTCCTGGGCTCCGGCACCTCGCAGGGGGTGCCGATCATCGGGAGGGACTACCCTCCCGAATTTCTTGCCAATCCGAGGAACCACCGGACCCGGCCTTCGATCTACGTCGAGACCGGGCAGGTGAAGCTGGTCGTCGACACCTCGCCCGAGTTCCGCCTCCAGTGCCTCCGGGAGAACATCCGCCACCTGGACGCGGTCCTGGTGACCCACCCGCATGCGGACCACATCATGGGGATGGACGACTGCCGCCGATTCTGCGATCTGCGGGGCAACCAGCCGCTCCCGATCTACGCGAGCCCCCACACCCACAAAATCCTGAAGCAGGTCTTCTTCTACGCCTTCCATGAGGGGCCGCACCCGGCGGGGTATTTTGTCCCGGATCCGCGGGTGGTCGAAGGACCCTTCGAGGTTGGCGACCTGCGGGTGACGCCATTTGATCTCCCCCACGGGAGGCTGGAGAGCACGGGGTTCCTCTTCGAGCAGGGGGGAGTGAAGCGCCTTGCCTACCTGAGCGACTGCAAGGAGGTGCCTCCGGCCGTCGTGGGGGCGGTCGCCGGTGTCGAGGTGGTGGTGCTGGATGCGCTGCGGCGTGCCCCGCACCCGACGCACATGTGCCTCGACGAGGCCCTGACGGCGGCGCGCCGGATTGGTGCCGGCCGAACCCTCCTCACCCATCTGACCCACGACTACGACCACGATGTCGCACAGCAGGAGTTGCCCCCCTCGGTGGAGTTTGCCTATGATGGCCTCCGCGTGGCGTTGGGGTGAACCTTTCCCGCCCCATGGTCCGGGGTCTCCCCGGCGCACATACAATGCTCATGACAAACCGCACTCTCTGGCCCCGGCCCCCGGCTCTTGTTGCCGCCCTGCTCCTGTCGCTCCTCCTTCCCGGCGGGAGCCTCCCTGTCGCGGCCCAGGTGCCCGAGGATCGGCGTGAGCCCGGGAGCTCCGTCGTGGTGGTGTACAATCGGCGCATGCCGGAGTCCAAGGAGGTGGCGGACCACTATGCAACGCGCCGCAAGGTGCCTGCCAGCCAGGTCATTGGCCTCGACCTCCCGACCACCGAGTCGATGACCCGGGAGGAGTATTTGACCCGGCTTCTGAACCCGCTCACCGAGCAGATGGCGGCCGCCAATCTCCTCACCCTGGGGGGGACGAACGACATGAAGGTGCTGGCCTCCAAGGTCCGGTACGCAACCCTCTGTTACGGGGTCCCGGTCAAGGTCGCGCACGATCCCACGGTCAAGGAGGCCGGGGTCTCGACCCTGCCGGCCGAGCTGCAGCGGACCGACTGTGCCGTGGACGCCCAGCTTGCCCTGCTTCCGTGGGGGGAGAAGGCGCCGTGGTATGGGATGCTTCCAAACCGGTTTCATGGGGTGACGAACAATTTCTTCATCCACCCGACCAACGGGCTCTTGATGGTGGCGCGACTCGACGGGCCGACGGCGCAGATCGCCCGCGGGCTTGTCGACAAAGCGATCGAAGCCGAGACCAACGGGCTCTGGGGACGGGCCTATTTCGATGCCCGGGGTCTGACCAACGGCCCCTATCTGCAGGGGGACAACTGGATTCGCACCTCGGCCCAGATCCTGGCGCGCCTTGGATTCGAGACCACGTTGGACGATCACGAGGCGACCTTCGCTGCCGGGTTCCCGATGAGCCACATCGCGTTTTATGCCGGATGGTATGAGCAGAACGCCAACGGTCCGTTCGCCCAGCCCCAGGTTGAGTTCATGCCCGGGGCCTTCGCCTATCATCTCCACTCGTTCAGCGCCCAGGAGCTCAGGACCCCGGTGATGCACTGGGTGGGGCCGCTTCTGGCCAAGGGGGCGACGGCGACGATCGGATTCACCGAGGAGCCGTACCTGGCGGCCACCCTCGACCTGCCGACCTTCTTTGGGAGGTTCGTGTTTTTCGGCAACTCCTTTGGCGAGGCGGCCTATGCCGCGCAAAGCGCGCTTTCCTGGCAGACCACGGTGGTGGGGGATCCCCTGTACCGCCCGTTCTGGCAGACGACGGACGTTCTCGAAAAGGCGCTGACCGCGCGCCAGAGTCCCCTGGCCGCCTGGTCGGCCTTGATGGAGGTGAACCAGAACCTGGCGGTGGGGGCCGATGCCCAGACCGCGATCCGCTTTCTTCAGAAGGCGGAAACGCGGCACAGCCCGATCCTCCAGGAGAAAGTCGGGATGCTCCTCCTCGGGCAGAAGCGCTACACCCTCGCGGCCGAGACCTACGAGGAGGTCCTGAAGGTGGCGACCTCCCCCGGACAGCGGCTCCGGGTTCAGTTGGCGCTGGCGGAGATCCGTGCCACCTACGGGCCCGACCAGAAGGCTTGGGACCTTTACCAGCAGGTGCTGAAGGACAACCCCGATTACGCTGACAAAGCCGGCATTTACCAAAAGCTCATCCCCCTGGCCCGGCGGCTTGGGAAGAAAGCGGATGAGGAGCGTCTCTCGGGCGAGTTGTTGAAGCTCGCCGCCCCGGCGCCTGCCGCCGCTTCCGGGGGAAAATAGCCTCCCCGTGCCCGGGGTTGGGTGCATGCCTGCAGCCGACTATCCAACGACATCCTCCGAGCGCGATGCCTGGGTGGTCCGCCGTCGCGGGCCAAGGCACCCTGGCGATCCCTCCCAACCCCATGCGTTCCTGCGGGAGACCGAGCCCGACGGGCGCGAGGGGGTGGCCGACGTCTGGACCCTCTTCCTCACGAACAAGGAGTGCCCATGGCGTTGTGTGATGTGCGACCTCTGGAAGGCAACCCTCCCGGAAAGCCTCCCCCCCGGGGAGATTCCCCGGCAGATCGAGGCCGGCTTGGGTCGCCTGGGGATGCCCCCCAAGCCCTCCGACCGGGGGCAGGGGGGAGGGCAACGCTGGATCAAGGTGTACAATAGCGGCAGCTTCTTCGATCCGGCTGCGATTCCG